>JAEZBU010000293.1 GCA_023426855.1 Pseudomonadota bacterium
GGCCCCACCGCCACAATTCCCGGCCCAGGCCAGCGCCGCCGGGATGCCGCGCATGGCGCCGCCGGTCGCCGCCGCACGTCCCGCCCCGCCGCCACGCCCGGAGCCGACCGCCTGTCGTGTTCTGATGGCGAGCTACGGCGGCACGAAAACGATGCTGATCCGCCACGTCGCGCCGGACGCCATCGAGTTCACCGCGCTCAAAGTTCTGGACGGCTTCGAGCAGTCGATGACCGATAGCTATCTCAAGGTGCACGCGCCCGGCGGTACAGTAATCGGCCAGTATCCGTCGTCCGACGATGCCTTCGCGCAGGCGTTCCGCTTATGCCCGGGCGCCGAGCGCCGCGCCGGCTGATCGCGCACTTTCCCGCCTCGCCGATCGTCGCAACCCGAGCCGAAGCCGGGCAATGCGCGTTACTGCTGGACGCGGCCGATGGCTTGCCGCGATTTAATGCCGTCAATCGCCCAACTGATGGAGAAGCGGCGTGGCTCAGGCCCCGGTCATCGTCTGGTTCCGGCAGGTGATGCGGGTTACCGATCATCCAGCACTGACTGCCGCTGTGGCGACAGGCCAACCCGTGATCGTGCTTTACGTTCTCGATGACGACGCAGCCGGCGCATGGCGGTTTGGCGGGGCGCGACGCTGGTGGCTGCACCACAGCATCACCGCGCTGGATTGTGAACTGCGAGAACGCGGCAACCGCCTCATTCTGCGTCGCGGCGATGCCGTGAAGATCATCGCCGAACTCGCAAAGCAGCAGGGCACAACCACAGTGTTCGCGACCCGCAGCTACGAGCCGTTTGCCCGCAACCTTGAAGACAATCTCAAAACTGCGTTGTCGGATGAAGGCATAGACTTGAAACGTTACGGCGGGACGCTGTTGTTCGAACCGGACGACGTCGCAACGAAATCCGGCGGGCCATTCAAGGTCTACACGCCGTTCTGGCGCGCCGTTTCCGAGCGGCATCCGCGCCCGCCGCAGCGTGCGCCGAAATCCATTCCCGCCCCGGATCGTCTGCCACGCAGCGATAAACTCGAAAATTGGGGTCTGCTACCGACCAAGCCGGATTGGGCCGGCGGCCTGCGCGAAACATGGGTGCCCGGTGAGGCCGCCGCCGCGGAGCAGCTCGCGACGTTCCTGGATGAAGCGGTCGATGACTACCAAACCCAGCGCGACCGGCCCGACAAGTCCGGCACGTCGCGCCTGTCGCCTTACCTTGCAAATGGCGAGATCAGCCCAAACGCATGCTGGCACGCAGCCTTGACGCGCGGCACCGGCAACGGCGTCGAGACCTTTCGCAAGGAGCTGGTCTGGCGCGAATTCTCCTACCACCTGCTGTTTCATTGGCCGGATCTGCCGTCCGCGCCGTTTCGTCCGGAATTTGCGGACTTTCCCTGGTCGTCAGCGAGAAAGCCGCTGGAAGCGTGGCAGAAGGGCCAGACCGGCTATCCGATCGTCGACGCCGGCATGCGCGAGCTTTGGCACACCGGATGGATGCATAATCGCGTGCGCATGGTCGCTGCCTCGTTTCTGATTAAGCACCTGCTGATCCCCTGGCAGCAAGGCGAAGCCTGGTTCTGGGACACCCTGACTGACGCAGATCTGGCCAATAATTCCGCGAGTTGGCAGTGGGTCGCGGGTTCAGGGGCGGATGCCGCGCCCTATTTTCGCATCTTCAATCCGGTCAAGCAGGGCGAGACGTTCGATCCGAACGGTGATTATGTCCGCCGATGGGTGCCTGAAATCGCCGCTCTGCCGGCAAAGCACATCCATGCGCCATGGGATGCCCCCGCCGACGTGCTGAAAAAGGCCGGAATAACGCTCGGCAATACCTATCCGCGGCCCATCATCGACCACGCGGACGCCCGCAAACGTGCGCTCGCCGCCTTCGCGCAATTGAAATCTGCGGCCGAATGAAGCCGTCACAAACCGTTGCAATTCACGCATTCACACGGTTTGATCATGCGCAACGCCAGCTCCAGCAATTGCATCTACGGCTGATGCCGAACGCGCGAAGTTGGGAGAATTTAAAGGCTGTTTCCAGATCTTCGCGATTGGGACGTCGACATGAGCCTGATGACGTTAAAAATGGCCCCCCGTGACGCAGGGGGGAACACTCCTCCTCGCATTGCAACGCCGCAGGCCGCGGAGGCGTAATGAACCCCGACGTTCTGCAACGCTATGCGGCGCCGGTTCCGCGCTATACCAGCTATCCGACCGCCCCGCATTTCACCGATGCGGTGAACGGCGACACATATGGTTCGTGGCTCGGCGAGCTTCCCAGCGGTGCCGCGCTGTCGCTCTATCTGCACATTCCGTTCTGCGACCGCCTGTGCTGGTATTGCGGATGCACCACCAAGGCGACGCGCCAGTATCATCCGGTCGCGACCTATCTCGATTTCCTGATCACCGAACTGAATACAGTTGCAGACCGGCTGCCCGCCGGTTGCCGCACCGTCAATATTCATTGGGGCGGCGGCTCGCCGAGCATTTTGCAGCCCGACGACATTCTGCGGCTGTCGGCACTCCTGAAGGCGCGCTTCAACCTGACGAGCGGCACCGAGTTCGCCGTTGAAATCGATCCCGGCTACATCGACTCCCAGCGCATCGCGGCGTTTGCCGAAGCCGGCGTCAACCGGGTCAGCATCGGGGTGCAGGACTTCTCATCGGACGTGCAGGCCGCGATCAACCGTCCGCAGTCGGTCGAAACCACGCGGCAGGTGGTGACGCAGTTTCGCGACGCAGGGGTACGCAGCGTCAATATCGATCTGGTTTACGGCCTTCCACATCAGACGCGTACCAGTGTCGACCAGACGATCGCGGAAGTCATCGCGATGGCTCCCGATCGCATCGCCCTGTTCGGCTATGCGCATCTCCCGTCGCGGCTGACGCATCAGCGGCTCATCCCGGATGAAACCCTGCCCGGCGTCACCGAGCGCTTCGCCCAGGCCAATCGCGCCGCCAACCGTCTCACAGCGGCGGGCTTCCGGCGCATCGGGCTGGATCACTTCGCGCGGCCCGACGACCATCTGGCGCAAAGCCGCGTGCATCGCAATTTCCAGGGCTACACCACCGATGCCGCCGACGCCCTGCTCGGCTTCGGCACCTCGGCGATCGGCAAGCTGCCGCAAGGCTACGTGCAGAACAGCGCCGCCACGCCCGACTATCAGCGCCGCATCGCTGGGCATGGACTGGCGATAGCGCGTGGTCGTGCGCTGACCGACGAGGATCGCGCGCGCGGCTTCGTCATCGAGCGCCTGATGTGCGATCTCGCCTTTCCGGCCGATGAACTGAAAGTACGTTTTCCGGATATGGCGGAGCCTTTGATCGCCGAAGCCGAGGCTGTGCTGGAATCCGATACGGATGGCCTTGTCGCCCCGCTGGCCAACAGCGGCATCTTTCGCGTTACGGAAAAGGGGCGCATCTTTCTGCGCAGCCTATGCGCGTGCTTCGACGGCTATTTCGGCCAGAGCGAGACGCGGTATTCAACCGGCGTTTAGTGTCGTTGAGATCGCCGTGACGCGCAGCCCGTATCCAGCAATCTCAGTGCGTGCGCCCACGCGTTTGCAGCTGAGCCATTGCCATGGCATCGCAGATAGCATTCGCGGATAGGATGCGGTCGCAGCCGCGCAGCCGCGCACCAAGGCTTTCCGCGCCTTCGACAACGTCGTCTATGGTCGAGCTTTCGAGCAACGCATAAGCGCAAGCGCGCATCGCGGGGCAGGCCCCATGCTGGCTTGCGGCAACCATGGAGATCGCGACGCATTCGTCACGGCAAAAGCGCGCGCATTGTGCCGGATAAACTTCGATCGAGCGGCAAGACGCGTCGCGGATCGCACGCACCCAGCAAGCCAGATCGGTCAGCACGGGCTTAGCCTGCTTTTCGCCCAGCACATTGGCATAGGTCGCCCAGGCAAATTCCCAGCACGAAATATCGCCGGTCTGATAACCAGCGATCCAGCTACGAAATCCGATCCCGACGAGCTTTTCGGTCTCGGTGAGCCTCGGTTGACGTGTAATGCCGACTGAGAGTTCCGCAGTCGGCGCCTGCAATGTGAGCTTGCTCTGCATGGTCGAAGACTTTTACCGGGAGATCGTTCCACCAGAAGCGACGGTCCCCGCTGTCAGCGAGGACCGTCTGCATTCTATCAGGACGCCGGACCAGCGTCGAAGTTGACCTTGTCCACCATATCCGAAGCGGCCTTGCGATGCTTGGCGACTTCAGCGAGCGGAACAGCATCCGGCTTCAGCTTGCCCCAGGACTGCACGACGTCCGACGGAGCCACGCTGGAGTTCACAGGATATTCGCTGTTGACCTGCGCGTAGATACCCTGACCGTCAGCCGACGCCAGGAATTCCATAAGCTTCAGTGCATTGTCCTTGTTCGGCGCATTCTTGGCCAGCGCCATGCCGGAAATGTTGACGTGGCTGCCGCGATCCGCCGCATTCGGGAAAATGATGCGGACCGCATCCGCCCAAGCCTTCTGCTCAGGGTTCTTCAGCATCGCAGCCATATAGTAGGTGTTCGCAATCGCGATGTCGCAAAGACCAGCCTGCACGTCGCGTACCTGCTCGCGGTCGCCGCCAGCCGGCTTACGTGCCAAGTTCTCCTTCACGGCGCGCAGCCACTTTTCAGTTTCTGCTTCACCTTTGGTCGCGATCATCGCGGCGATCATGGAGGTGTTGTAGGCGTGCTTACCGGAGCGGGAGCAGATTTTGCCCTTCCATTTCGGATCGGCGAGTTCCTCATACGTGATCGCATCCTGCTTGACGCGATCCTTCGAGGCGTAGACGACGCGCGAGCGCATCGTCAGGCCGAACCATTGGCCCGCCGGATCGCGATAGCTCGCGGGAATGGCTTCTTCCAGCGCCTTCGAGTTCGCCGGCTGTGTTACACCCTGATCGACAGCTTCCATCAAACGGGCGATATCGACCGTAAACAGAAGATCAGCCGGACTGTTACGGCCTTCTGCGGCCATGCGCTCGCTCAGACCGCTGCGTGCATAAACGACATTTGCTTTGATGCCAGTCTTGTCAGTGAATGCCTTCAACAGCGGATCGATCAAACCCGGCTCGCGATAGGAATAGATGTTGACCTCGCCGCTTGCCTGAGCGGCCACAGGAGCCAGAACCAGTGCAGCAAGAGAAAGAGAGATGGACGCACGAACGCCCTTGGCGCAAAACGCCTTCATCGCAGGTAGCATCAGATTTTCTCCAATGTGCGGGGTTCAAATGCCCCGTATCGGACCGAGCGCGGGATCGATCCGGCGCGGGACCAAATCACCTAACTTGACCGATCCTGTCAAGATGAGATGGCGAAATAACGGGCCAATTCGATCAAGAAGTGCGCAGTTTAGAACGATCCTTAAATAGAATTATTCAAAGTATAATCATCTCGGCCCTTGTAACTATCCAGATCTTGTAATTATTCTAATCCTAGAGTTCCGATCACGAACCGAGTGTAGCGTGCGCTGCCTTTCCGACGGCGGATCGCCACACTTCTGAAATGGTGTCGAGCGCCGCTATCAGCTTAATCGGGGTGCGTCGGCGGAAGATCGTAGTCCCGCGTCGTGCGTGCATCGTTGAGATCGCGAAACCGAGGCAGCGGGTCATGACCGCGCTCAAGCTGCTGCGCAAAATACGTCTGCAGATAGTTCACGGTCGCGTTGAGATCCAGCATCGGCCCGACCCAGCTCGCAGGCTGCGAAAGCTGACCATTGGGCATCACCAACACATACTGTCCCGGAATGGTCATCAGCCGGCATTCGCGCGCGACGCATACCTCGAACCCGCCCTCGATCAAAACGAATACCTCGTATCCGAGATCGCTGACGAACATCTCGATGATCGAACCGCGCACGCCGACCGACGCACTTGGCGTTCGCACCGCATAGTGCGTCGAGGGCTGTGAACCGGTCACGAAGCGCAATGCCCCGCGCGTCACGTTGATTGCCGCCTGCCCCGCACCTGATTGCGGATTGTAGACAAACCGGTCGATGACGATCTGCGAGTTGGGACCGACGCTCAGGCTGGTCTTGTCGCGAAACAGGATCTGGGCCGACGAATCCGCGCCGGCGGCGATCGACTCGTTCTGCTGAATAGGTGTGCCCGAGCGCAAGGCGCCGGCTACGCTCCCCCTAACGTCATTGCGAACGGCAGCCGCCGAACCGACCTGACTGAACGCGCTGGTCGTCGTGCCAGTGAGAATGACGGCAGCAAGAAGAGCTACGATGCGCGTGATCCGGGACATCAGAACCTCCCCACGACACGCGCGCCCGCGACGTGGTTTTCATAGTCGCGGATCATGTCATTGGAGTAGTTGCCTTCGAAGCGGTAGTCGAAACGCAGATCGACGTTGGGCGCGATCAGGTTCGGCACGATCACGTGCGCCGTCGGTTCGATGTAGAGATCGCGGCGATCTTCGATATTCCAGTTAAACCAGCTGGTTTCCTCGTCATACCAGCGATGGAACACGCCGATTCCGGCACCGAGGAAAATCTGGCCGCGGTTAATCGGAAAATAGTAGGCCACGCGTCCACCGGCTTCGATGTAGTCGCCCGGAAACAGTGGCTGCCAACCGCCCCACCAGACAGGCACGACATTGTCGGCACGGCTCACCTGCATACTGGGTAACAGGTAGAGCAGATCCCCCGTAGTCAAAGACGGGCTGACGACGAAGCGGCCCTGCAGTTCGAAGATGCCGGCGTCATTGGCATGGAAATTGTTGAAGCTGCCGTCCCGCCACGTGTAGCGCGCGGTCACCGATTGCGTCAGGCCGCGATACAGACCACCAAACGTTGCGCTGACCGAAAGATCGTCGAACAGCTTCTCGCCGGCCTCCCAAGCCACCGCCGTTCCGGCGGCCAGATGCACCCACAGGTTCGGCGTCAGGTCAAACACCGGACCGCTCTCCGCGGCGATGATACCGAAATTGAGATCATGCAGATCAGCCTGCAGTTGGCCGTAACCGACCACGCGCGAGCGCCAGCGGATTCCCGCAATCGTGCGTTCGTCGGCGACACCTATGCTGGCGTCAAAAGTCGCGTCGCCAGGGCGGTTGGCAAAGCGCGGCGCATGCAATGGATTTGAAGTGTAGCTCGCGCCAACCTGGACTGTAACGTTCGTGACGGCCGGGCGGATTTTATTGCGCACACGGTCGAATTCGGCCTGCGCCAGCGTATCGCCGGG
>JAEZBU010000301.1 GCA_023426855.1 Pseudomonadota bacterium
TTCTCGATGGGCGTCACGCTGATCGACGGCCAGGGCAACTTCGGCTCGGTCGACGGCGATCCCCCGGCGGCCATGCGCTACACCGAGTGCCGGCTCGAGAAGATCAGCCAGTACATTCTGGATGACCTCGACAAGGATACGGTCAACTATCAGGAGAACTACGACGGCTCGGAAAGGGAACCGAGCGTCATGCCGGCGAAGTTCCCCAACCTGCTGGTCAACGGCGCGGGCGGCATCGCCGTCGGCATGGCGACCAACATTCCGCCGCACAATCTCGGCGAAGTCATCGATGCCTGTCTCGCCACGCTGGATGATCCGGAAATCAGCCTCGATGCGCTGTGCCAGATCGTACCCGCGCCAGACTTCCCGACCGGCGGCTTGATTCTCGGGCGCGCCGGCGCGCTTGCCGCCTACCACAAAGGCCGCGGCTCGATCATCATGCGTGCCAGGGTGGAGGTGGAGGAAATCCGCAAGGACCGCGAGGCGCTGATCGTCACCGCCATTCCCTACCAGGTGAACAAGCGCGTGCTGATCGAGCGCATAGCCGATCTCGTCCGCGAGAAGCGGGTGGAGGGGATCTCGGACATATGGGACGAATCCAACCGCGACGGCATGCGCATCGTCATCGAGTTGAAGCGCGATGCGATTGCTGACGTCATTCTCAACCAGCTCTGGCGCTATTCAGACCTGCAGACCTCGTTCGGCGCCAACATGCTGGCGCTCAACGGCGGTCGGCCTGAACAGCTCAATCTGCGCGATATGATCACCGCCTTCACGGCATTCCGTGAAGAGGTCGTCAGCCGCCGCACCAAGCATCTGCTGAATAAGGCCCGCGACCGCGCGCATGTGTTGGTCGGCTTGGCGATTGCTGTCGCCAATATCGACGAAGTCATCAGCCTGATCCGCCGCGCTCCCTCGCCTGCCGAGGCCAAGGAACAGTTGATGGCGCGCGACTGGCCGGCGCGCGAAGTTGCACCGTTCCTGGAGCTGATCGCCGATCCGCGCCATCGCATGAGTGAGGACGGGACTTACAGGCTCAGCGCCGAACAATCCCAGGCCATCCTCGACTTGCGCCTGCAGCGCCTGACGGCACTCGGCCGCGATGAAATCGGTGCCGACCTGCAGAAGCTGGCTGACCAGATCCGTGACTACCTGGAAATCCTGTCGTCGCGTCTGCGCATCATCGGCATCATCAAGGACGAACTGACTGACATAAAAGCTCAGTTCGCCGTGCCGCGTCGCACCGAGATCGTCGATATCGAAGGCGAAGTCGACGACGAAGATCTGATCCAGCGCGAAGACGTCGTCGTCACCGTCAGCCACAAGGGCTACATCAAGCGCGTGCCGCTGTCGGCCTATCGCGCACAGCGTCGTGGTGGCAAAGGCCGCTCCGGCATGTCGACGCGAGACGAGGATTTTGTCACCCAGATCTTCATTGCTTCGACGCATACACCGGTGCTGTTCTTCTCCTCGCGCGGCATGTGTTACCGCATGAAGGCGTGGCGCCTGCCCGCGGCCAATCCGCAAGCGCTCGGCAAAGCTCTGATCAACCTATTGCCGCTTGCGCAGGATGAAGTGATCACATCGATCCTGCCGCTGCCGGAGGATCAGAGCACGTGGGGCGATCTGGAGCTGATGTTCGCCACCCGCTCCGGTAACGTGCGGCGCAACGCGCTAACCGATTTCGAGAGCATCAATCGCAACGGCAAGATCGCGATGAAGCTCGACGAAGGCGATCGCATCGTCGAAGTCGCGATCTGCCGGGCCGTCGACAACGTGCTGCTGACGACCGCTGCCGGCCAGTGCATTCGCTTTGCCGTTGATGATGTGCGCGTATTCAAGGGTCGCGATTCCGACGGCGTGCGCGGTGTCCGGCTCGATGGCGACGACGTCGTCATCTCGATGGCGATCCTGTCTCATGTCGATGCCACGCCGGCCGAACGCACCGCCTACCTCAAGCAGGCGAGCGCCGTGCGTCGCGGCCAGAACGGTGAGGAGCCGGACGTCGCTGAAATCGAGTCCGAGGCCGAAGGTGAAGGCGAAGCGGAACTGACACCGGACCGCTATGCGGAACTTTCCGCCAAGGAGCAGTTCGTTCTCACGGTCTCCGAACGCGGTTACGGCAAGCGCACTTCGTCCTACGAGTACCGGATTTCCGGACGCGGCGGCAAAGGCATCGCGGCCATGGTGGTCAACGATCGCAACGGGCCGCTCGTCGCCTCGTTCCCGATCGAGCATTCCGACCAGATCATGCTGGTGACCAACGGCGGCAAGCTGATCCGTTGCCCGGTTGATGATGTCCGCATCGCCAGCCGCAACACCCAGGGCGTGCGCATCTTCAAGACCGACGATGACGAGCAGGTCGTCTCGGTCGAGCGCATCCCCGAGGATGGCAACGGCGAGCACGGCGAAAACGGCGACGAGACGGAAGCAGCGACCGAATAAGTCCGGGAACAGCAGCGCCAGGAGGCGCGGTCATGTCGACTGAAGTTCTGCTGATCTTCATCGGCGCTTGCTGGCTGCTGGCCTGGACACCGGGGCCGATGATGGCCCTGATCCTGGCCAACGTTTCGGCTTACGGCCTTGCTGGCGGGTTGTGGACACTGGTCGGAAACCTTACCGGCCTGTCGCTTCTGGTCGCCGCCGCCGCGCTCGGCATGACATCGCTGATGGTGTTCATGTCGGAGTGGTTCGACGTCATCCGCTGGATCGGCGCGCTGTATCTCGCCTGGATCGGCATCGACCGGCTGCGTCGCGTCTGGCGGGGCGACATCACATCACCGGATGCCAAACCCGCCAAACGGCATCGCCTGTTCCTGCAGGCGCTGACCGTCAGCCTGTCCAATCCCTAGGTGTTGCTGTTTCTGGGCGCCTTCCTGCCTCAGTTCGTCAACGCGAACGCGGGCGACCTCGGTTTCCAGCTTTCGGTCTTGGCCATCACGTTCGTCGCCGTCATCGGGATCGCCGATACGATCTACACGATTGCCGTGGCGCGCATGCGCGGACTGTTCACGGGGCGTCGTCTGCGGGGCCTGGATGGTGTTTCAGGCGGATTGCTGCTGCTTGGCGGGCTTATGCTGGCCACGGCGCGCCGTCCGTGACACGGCAAACACGCCCGTAGTCATCAAATCCCTGCTCGGCACTTGCATCATTGCCAGTGTCTGATACAGGCCGTCTCTAAGAATAGAACTCATCAACGCCAGCCAACTTCACGCACTGGGAGAGCAAGCACATGTCCAAGCAGGACGACAAGGCCGACGAGGAAAAGGGCTTCCTGCGCGGGCTGCAGAGCTACGGCGACCGCGACTTCTCGATTTACATGCGCCGCGCCTTCGCCCGCTCCATGGGCTACTCGATGGACGAGCTGCGTCGGCCGGTCATCGGCATCGCGACGACCGCCAGCCAGTTCAATCCGTGCCACCGCCACTTCCCCGAGCTCATCGAAGCCGTGCGCCGCGGCGTGACGGCGGCCGGCGGTCTCGCCCTCACCTTTCCGACCATCTCGCTGCACGAATCCACGCTGGCGCCGAACTCGATGAAGTTCCGCAACCTGATGGCCATGGACACCGAGGAGATGATCCGCGCGCAGCCGATGGATGCCGTGGTTCTGCTCGGCGGTTGCGATAAAACTGTGCCCGCCCAGCTCATGGGCGCTGCCAGTGCGGGTAAGCCCACGATCCAGTTGATTGGCGGTCCGCAGATGACGTCGCGCTATCGCGACGATCGCGTCGGCGCCTGTACCGATTGCCGTAAGTTCTGGACCAAGTTCCGTGCCGGCGAGATCAATCAGGAGGAGATCGAAGCGGTTGAAGGTCGTCTCGTTACGACTTCGGGAACCTGCGCCGTCATGGGTACCGCATCGACGATGGCCGCGATCGCCGAGTCGCTCGGCATGACCCTGCCTGGCACAGGTGCGATTCCCGCCGTCCACGCAGACCGCCTGCGCGCGGCCGAGGCCAGCGGTGTGGAAGCTGTCCGCCTCGCCAAGAGCGGTCTGACCATGGACAAGATCGTGACGTCGAAGTCCGTCGAAAACGCAGTGCGGGTTCTGCTGGCCCTCGG
>JAEZBU010000391.1 GCA_023426855.1 Pseudomonadota bacterium
GATCCTCAAGTGATAATTGCAGTGCCGCGCGGAGCTGATGCGAATACATCGACCGATGACAGGCCTGGTCTAGCCAGCGCGCATTCTCGGAGATGAACCGGTCGTCGCCGATGTTCCGCCAACTGCCAACGCGGGCCGGATAACCACCGAGCGGACCATCCTTGCTGCCCCCGTAAGTTGCCGCGCGTTCACGGGAAAAGCGCACCGGCAAATCCGGATTGCCTTCACCCGCCGCGAAGCTGTCACCCATGCCGACGATGAACAGGTCATTGACGGCAGCATTGGTCCGGCCAATTTCACGGCCACCGACCTCGACCGTGATCTGCGCACCGGCAGGATACGGGATTTCGAATTCGACAGGTTCATCGCAACCACGCGTGATGGCTTCCCCGCGAAGCTTCGAACCACCGCGCGGCGCCGTGAGCCAGGTACAATCAACCGCGCCGGCATCCGAGGGCAGGCCTTTGAGCTCCGCGATGATCTTGTGCGAGACCGGATTGACGTAATCGACGCCACCCGGACACATGTGGATGTTCTTTTCCGCCTGCCAGCACGTACGCCCGAGCACGATCGACGCCCAGCCATCCGGATGTCGCTCCGCCAGTAGCCGCTCGGACGCCAAAATCGGCGTGCGGTGCTGCGTGTCGGTCAACGACTGGAACGTCGCAAGATGGACCTTCGTGTCGCTTGGATCGGCGAACAGGCGAAACGGATTTTCCACACGCCAACTGATCATCGGTTGCGACTGGGCGTGCCCTTCACCGCTCACGCCCGTCCACGCGGCTAATCCGGCGAGAGCTGCAAGCGCGGGTTTAAACTTCAGCAACACGTCACCCCTGTTGACACTTCGCGGTTTTGACCGCGCTACAGGCGGCCTGTCCGGTGTGCGTACCAAAGGCGCCAAATGCGGCGCATGGGCAAAATATCGATCGGGTCACGCAACGGATCGCGCCCCGGTTTCTCAAAAGCCTTCAAATAGGGCTCTACCACGGCAAGAGGCAGCAATGCGACATGCTGTACCCCCGACAATTCACTGACAACCTTTTGAGCGACGGCGAGATTTCGGCGCGTTTCGGTAACAAGTCCGGCCACCACCTGCGCAAAAAGCGCCGGATCGGGACCAGCTTGAACATCCGCAATGCTCAGACCCGCGACGTCCAACCTGCTGGCGGGAATCAGCGTACGGCCCTGGGCCCACAACGCAGGCATCTCGACCAGCATGCGCGCCAGCCCGTATGCTTGACCAGCGGCCAGCGCCACCGATCGGGCGGTTTGATCTTCGCGACCGAGCACGCGCAGTGCCAGTTCAAACAGTGCGCCCTCGGTTTTTGCGAAGTGTGTCACCAACATGTGATCGTCTGCGATCGGGTCGTCGTGCAGTCCAACGTCCTGCGCGTCGATGATCCCGATCAGCAGGTCGATCGGCAAGTGGTGCTGCGCCGCCGTACGCCGCACGGCATCGGCGACCGGATGCCCACTGCCGGCGCCATCGCCCGATACCGGCGCTGCTTTGTGCAGAGCATCCCGCCACCATTGCAGCCGGATCTCGCCCATCATCGGTTCGCTGACGAAAGCAGGAATACGCGCGATCTCGCCGGAAAACGCCGCGAGCGCGATCAGATCCTCGCGGACATTGCGCGGGCCCAGCAGAGCGGCAAGATAACGATCCCGTTCCCACGCACGTGCCGACAGGCGCACGGCATCGCCGGCGGCTGATCCAGTGCTGTCGGCGGGGCCTGGCTCGCTCACGTCAGTACAGATGCGGCGCCGCGATCATGGCGAAGGTCACCGGCACCGACAGCGCCAGATTGAGCCGCGCGAAGATCTTGATCTGTGCTCGCGCGGCATCCTTGGCCGCCTGATCGCCCGGGACCTGACCAAGCACGATGCGCAGGTTCGGCCAGATCAGGAAATGCACAAACGCCCACATGGCGAGCCCGCCAAGCACACCGAACCACATCAGCAGGCTGCGTGCGGGCGGCATGTAGACGGCGGACGAGAACACCGCCGTGTCCAGCAGATAACCGCTTGTGAACAGCAGCAGCACGCCGGTCACCAGCGTCAGATGCGAGGCATGGCGGAAGGAATGCGCCACGCGCGGCACAACCGACGTCATCAACGTGCGGCGGCCTGGATCATCGGCCTCCTGCAGAGCGGTGAACTGTATGAAATTCACAAACCAGATCATGCCGAGCCAGAGGATCGCGGCAACCACATGCAGCCAGCGCAGCACGAACGACGTGAAGCCCAGCGCGTCGACACCCTCCATGCCAAGCCAAAGTACGAGAATGATCAGCGTCACGGCTCCGCCTGCAGCCAGGGCGCGACCGGCAGTTTCGGTAATGGCCTTCATTCGGCGGTCTCCTCAATCGACGGCGATGAGGGCGGCAGCGACCGGGCGGCGCTCCGCCAGCAGCACATTGTAAGTTCGGCATGCGGCGCCGGTATCCATCGGCTCGAGGCCCAACCCAGCAGCTTCAAAGGCCTTACGGATATCACGCGAAGGGAAAACCTGCGTGCGGCCAGTGCCAAGCAGGAGAAACCGAAGCTGGCTCTTCTCAGCCAGAACCGGCGCCAATGCTGCCAAATCGATTGTCTCGGGGGATGTCACGTCCCACGCGTGAATACCGCTGGGCAAGCACAGGATCGATCCCTTGTGGCTCATGTCCGCAAAGCGGAACCCACCGTTGCCATAGGCATCGATGGGAGCCTGATACGGGTATCGCGCCGTCCCTTCCTGCATTGCCGCCTCCGGCACGCGCGCATGTGACGTCAAGCTTTGGACGCGACCGTGGGCGACTTCTTGGCTGCGTCGGTTCCGGCCCAATCCCGCTTGACGCTGAAGTAGTCGATCATCGGCGCGGCAACGAAAACCGACGAGTAGGCTCCGATGACAACGCCGAGCAGCATGGCCAACGTAAAGTAGCGAATGACCTCTCCGCCGAGGAAGTACAGTGCCACCAGAACGGCCAAAGTAGTGATGCCAGTCAGGATCGTGCGTGACAGCGTCTCGTTGATCGACAGATTGAGAAGCTCGGCCAGCTCCATCCGCTTATATTTTCTCAGATTTTCTCGGATTCGGTCCGAGATCACGATCGTATCGTTGACCGAATAACCGAGAATGGTCAGCAAGGCCGCCACTGTCGCGAGATCAAATGGTAGCTGGAATAGCGAGAATATCCCGACGACCACTAGGACGTCATGGAGAAGCGCCACGATTGTTCCAACGGCAAACTGCCACTCGAACCGGAACCAGACGTAGAGGCAAATTGCAATTAGCGAGGCGATGACCGCGAGTGTGCCCGACATGCGAAGCTCGCTGGACACGGCAGGGCCGACGACCTCGGTACGCCTTTGGATGTAACCGTCACCAAGCGCTGTGAGGACTTTCTTGAGCGCGACCTGCTGCGCCTCTTCACCGCCCGGCTGTTGCTCGAGGCGGATCAGAACGTCGGAGGAACCGCCGAATTCCTGAAGCTGCACTTCACCAAGTTCCAGCGTGCTCAAGATCTGCCTGAGCTCCGCGACGTTGACCGGACCGGCAGTCGACTGAACCTCGATCATCGACCCGCCCTTGAAGTCGACGCCGAAATTCAAGCCGCGAACGCCGAGCAACACGAAGGTCAGCACGATCAGCGCAACTGACAGGCCAAAGCAGAAGTTCTTGAACCGCATAAAATCGATACGCGTATTATGCGGGAAAAAGTCGTATCCCTTGAAATTCGGAATGAAGCGCATGCGCGAATAATCCCAGTTCAGATCGGCACGTCAGCAGGGCGGACCTTCTGTCCACCGGAACGCACCCAAAACACGATCAGCATCCGTGTCACGGTTACCGCGGTGAACACGGACGTGAAGATGCCGATGGACAAGGTGACTGCAAAGCCACGGATCGGGCCTGAGCCCAGCCAGAACATGATGATGGCCGCGGCCAACGTCGTGAGCTGTGAGTCCGCGATCGTGAGAATGGCGCGGGTAAACCCGAGATCGATCGCCGCGATAGTCGTTTTACCGGCTCGCAGCTCCTCACGAATCCGCTCGTAGATGATCACATTGGCATCAATGGCCATGCCGATGGTCAAAACAAGCCCGGCAATACCCGGCAGCGTCAGCGCCGCGCCCATGACCGACATGATGCTGACGATCAGGAACGCGTTGGCGATAAGACCGATCGCGGCAAACAAGCCGAATGTGCCATAGGCAAACGTCACCATCAGCAGTGACGCGACGCCACCCACGGTGAAAGCCAGGAGGCCAGCATCGATCGAGTCGGCGCCGAGCGACGGACCGACCGTCCGCTCCTCGACGATGGTCAGCTTGGCAGGCAACGCGCCGGACCGAAGCTGGATCGCGAGGTTATTGGCGCTCTCGACCGTGAAGTTGCCCGATATCTGTCCGGAACCGCCAAGAATAGGCTCACGGATGACTGGTGCTGAAAGGACCTTGTCGTCCAGTACGATAGCGAATGGCCGTCCAACGTTTTCCTGCGTGAAACGACCGAATATCCGCGCGCCGGACTGATTGAACCGGAACGAAATGATCGGCTCGTTGGTGCGTGAATCGAAGCCCGGCTGAGAATCGACGAGCTGGTCGCCGCGCACCACCGGGCTTTCGCGCAGCAGATACTGGAAGCCATCCTGCTCGGCCGACGGGTAGACACGATATCCGACCGGAGCGCGACCGGACAATGCCTCCTCCGGCGAAACGTTCGGATGAACATCATGGAAGCTCAGGCGCGCCGTTTCGCCGATTAGCGCCTTGAGCTGTGTCGTATCTTCAAGGCCAGGAAATTGAACGAGGATCCGGTCCGTGCCCTGACGCACAACCGTTGCCTCTGCGGTACCCATGGTATCGATACGCCGGCGAACCGTTTCGATCGAAGCACCGATCGCATTGGATATGCGCTGGTACATACCCGCTTCGGTCGGCTGAAGAACGATGACGTCGGCGACCCCGCCGCGCTGCACGGAGATATCTTCGCCAGAGGTACCCAGGATCGCGTTACCCATGGGCTGAATCAGACCGCGGAGATCCTTCAGTGCCGCATCAACCTGATCGGCCTGCGCTATCCGAACCTGTACGGCGTTGTTCTGTATACCTATTCCGGAGAAGCCGATTTTGGAATCGCGCAATCTCCTGCGGGCATCGTCGCGGATCGTCTCAAGCCAGTCGTTACGGACGTCGTTGACATCCATCGCCAGCATCAAATGCGCGCCACCGCGAAGATCGAGCCCGAGATTGATCTGGCGCTTTGGCAGCCAGTCGGGCCATGACTGGACGGTTTCCTTGGAGAAGAAGTTCGGAATCGCAAGCAGGATACCGACGAGGCAGGTCAGCGAAATCGCGACGATTTTCCAGCGCGCGAAATGAAGCATGTGTCGTCCAAACCTCTCCGATTTCGGGCTCTCACCTTTGAGAGCCCTCTACACTGGCCCGCGTCGCATTGCAGAGCGTGTGCTCAACACAGCTCCACTTGCGACGCTCAAACGCCAGCCTGTCAGGCGCCTTCCTTTACGGCCTCGCCCTTGGCCCGAACGTCGGCGATCGTCCCTTTTACCACGCGAATGCGGGTATTTTCCGAGATCTCGACCTCGATCTCGCCGGTCTCGTCCTTGACCTTGGTGACCTTGCCGATAATCCCGCCAGACGTCACGACGATGTCCCCGCGACGGATGTTAGCTACCATTTCGCGGTGCTGCTTGGCGCGCTGCTGCTGCGGCCTGAACAGCAGAAAATAGAAAATAACGAACATCAAAAGAATAGGCACAAGCTGCAGCATGAAGTCGCTGCCGCCGCCGGCCGTCTGTGCATAAGCTGGAGTGATCAACATGGTAACCGTCCTTGAAGGCGTGCCGGCACATACTACACGACCACCGCGGAATCCTTTCCACGGAGCCAGTCCGATCTGATTGCGGCGCGACTATAGTGCCGCGCTCCCGGTTTGCAAGAAAATCGGCCATTTAATACAGGGGCTGACATAAGCGTGACGCGCCGCTCTGCCTCGACTATAGAACCAGCGCACGGCTGCTGCCGGTGTATCCTGACTTTCGCGCTTTCGAGACTTGCCCATGATATCTGCTGACCAGACTGCCCTGCTTGAACGCATCGCCGCGGCTTTGGAGCGGCTTGCTCCCGCCTCGCATGTAAAAGCGGATTTCGCGGCAGCCGAGGCCTTCGTGTGGCAGGCCGAGCCGCCGGCGTTCCTGCCGGTATCGCATGTGAACCGCGTTCCGCTCGGGCTGCTGAAGGGCCTCGGTCATCGCGCCGAGCAGTTGCTGGATAACACCGAGCGCTTCGCGCGCGGTCTGCCGGCCAACAACGCGCTGCTGTGGGGCGCCCGCGGCATGGGTAAGTCCTCACTGGTCAAGGCCGCGCACGCGGAAGTACGCAAGCGCCTGGGGCTCAGCATAGAGAAACCATCCCAGCCCGACCTGAAGCTGGTCGAAATCCATCGCGAGGATATCGGTTCGCTGCCGCTCTGCCTCGCCCAGATGCGCGACAGCCATCACCATTTCATCGTGTTCTGCGACGACCTTTCGTTCGATCGCGACGACACCAGCTACAAGTCGCTCAAGGCCGTGCTGGAAGGCGGCGTCGAGGGCCGGCCGCAGAACGTGGTGTTCTACGCCACCTCCAACCGCCGCCATCTGATGCCGCGCGATATGATGGAAAATGAGCGTTCAAGCGCCATCAACCCATCCGAGGCGGTCGAAGAGAAGGTGTCGCTGTCCGACCGTTTCGGCCTGTGGCTCGGCTTCCACAACGGCACCCAGGACCAGTATCTGGAGATGATCCGGGGTTACGTCGCCTACCACGATCTCAAGATCGACGACGCCGAGCTGGTGCGCGATTCATTGGAATGGTCGATCACGCGCGGCGGGCGCTCGGGCCGTGTCGCGTGGCAGTACATCCAGGATCTGGCCGGACGTCTCGGCCAGACGCTGAAGACCGACTGAGCCTTGAAGGAAGCATGCGACGCGCCATCAGGCGCGCCGCAGCAGCTCCGCGACGGCGCTGGTGAACACCTGAGCACCGTCGATGATGTCCTCTTCCTTGGTATCCTCGGTCCAGTGGTGCGAGATGCCACCGATCGAGGGCACAAACAGCATGCTGGCCGGCATCAGACGGGCGAACACCTGCGCATCGTGCCCGGCACCGCTTGGCATTCGCGTGTGCTTGCCAGGAACGTCGCGCTCGGCGGCTGCCTCGACGGCATCCTGCACGCCATCGTCCATCTTCGCCGGAATGCCGGTGCGCAACTTCTCCATGCTGACCTGACATGGCC
>JAEZBU010000016.1 GCA_023426855.1 Pseudomonadota bacterium
CTGCTGTCGATGGCAGCCGATGCTGCCGCAGATCCGCTATCCCAGGATGCCGCGGGAATGATCGAGGCCTATCTCAAGGTCCGCGCTCCGGCGCGGGCGGCGGGCGCAAGGCTCGCCGATCTCATGCATGCCAAGGGCATCGCGATCGAAGAGGCCATGGATGCTTATCAGAGCCGCCTTCAGCTTCTGATCGATGCTGGTATCGATCCGGGGCGGGTGGAGTTCTCCGCCGAGTTTGGCCGCAGCCTGGAATACTACACGGGCTTCGTATTTGAAGTAGTGGTGCCGGATTTGGGGCCGCTAAGCCCCGTGGCAGGCGGCGGTCGCTATGATAGCCTGCTGAAAGCTGTCGGCGCGCCGAGTGCCGTGCCCGCGGTCGGTTCGGCCATTCATACCGAACGTCTCCTTTCGGCCGTGAACGGAGGTGGCCAATGAGCGCGCCCCTGATCCTGGCTGTGCCGTCCAAGGGGCGGCTGATGGAGCAGTGTGCCGAGGCGCTGGGCAAAGCCGGACTGGTTTTGCGCAAAACCGGCAGCGATCGTGGTTATCGCGGCGAGGTCGAAGGGCTCGACAATGTCGAAGTCGCCTTCGTGTCGTCGTCCGAGATCGCGCACTATTTGAAGTCGGGGCAGGCGCATATCGGTATCACCGGCGAAGACCTGATCCGCGAGTACATCATCAATGCGGACGAGCGGGTCGAGCTGCTGCATCCGCTGGGATTCGGGTTTGCGGACGTTGTCGTGGCGGTGCCGAACTGCTGGATCGACATCCGCACGATGGCGCAGTTGCAGGCGATGGCGATGAGTTTCCGCCGCACGCATCAGCGCCGGCTGCGCGTGGCCACGAAATACATGAACCTCACGCGGCGCTTCTTCCAGTCGAAGGGGGTCAGCGACTATCGCATCGTCGAAAGTCTGGGGGCCACCGAAGGTACACCGGCCTCCGGCGCGGCTGACCTGATCGTCGATATCACAACCACGGGCGCTACGCTGACAGCGAACGGTCTGAAGATTCTCGATGACGGTGTGATATTGAAATCTCAGGCCAATCTTATTGCATCGCGCAAGGCTGACTGGTCGACGGAAGCCCGCGCCGCTCGTCACGAGATTGTGAAGCGTCTGCGCAGCCGACGTTCCGACAACGCATAGTCCCCATTCAGCCGTTGGCTGCGCCCGCCAGACGGTTGGTGCACGGCCGGATTCGCCCGGTTTTCCGGCTCAAACGGGCTGGGCGGACAAATGTATCCGGGAACGCCATGAGCTTATGATTTGTTAAGCCGGTACTGCGAACTTGTGTCTGCGGGGTCACGCCTCATCTCAAGCGGACGCCAGACGGGTCGATTGTTGAAACAAATAGTGATAGACGCCGTCTTGTTGGATTTGATCAGACAGGTACCCGGGGTGGGATGTCCAACCAGAGACCAGCACTGCGTACACGGCTAACGGGTATCGATGTTCTCGGCACCGTAGCCCTGTTTTTCGCTGTCGTCGTCGCGTTCGGCTGGCAAGCCTCGAGCGCCGAGGCGCGGGGACGTAGTGCCAATTCCCCCGTCGCACCTCACGCCTATTGCATCGACTGCAAGGGCTACGCGCATCTGAACGTGCCCGGCCATCACCGCTGCTCGCTTGCCTACCGCCCGAGCATCGTCACGATCGCGCAACGACATGCCTCTTTCGCGATCGGCGGGAGATCGCAAAACGGTCTTCTTCCTTACGAAATGCGTCTGCAGCTCGCCGACGCATGGGAGCACGCCGAAGCGCCACCCACGCCTCAGTCCGTCTCGCTGGAGACTTTCAAATCAGTCTTCGGCAAGACACGGCGCATGCACACATAAGACCGGGCATTAGCCTGTCGCGCTTGATCACACGATCAGGCACCGGCAAGCCACATGTTGATTTATCACCCCACACAATTTGCTCTCGACCATCGCGACACGGATCGCAAGGATTACTGATCATGTTGAAATTGAAGTCACTGTCCTACTGCCTGCCGCTGGCTGGTCTCGCTCTTTCTGCAACGCTGATCCAGGCACCGCTTCAGCCTGCTCAGGCTCAGTTCGCGAGCTGGTTCGGCGGTGGCGCCAACACGGCCTCTGACCGCCAAGAGGTGTCGTTCAACACCAACTACGCGCCCGGTCAGATCATCGTCAGCTTCGGTGATCGCCGCCTGTATCACGTGGTGGCTCGTGGTCGTGCGCTCAGCTATCCTATCGCTGTTCCGCGCGCCGAAAGCCGCTGGCAAGGTGTGCAGATCGTGACGCAGAAGCGGGTTAACCCGACCTGGACGCCGACGGCCCAGATGCGCCGCGAGAATCCGAAACTGCCTCCGGTTGTTCAGGGCGGTGATCCACGCAATCCGCTCGGGGTGCGCGCACTGTATCTCGGCAGCACGCTGTACCGCATCCACGGCACCGACGCCCCGTGGACGATCGGACAGAACGTGTCACGCGGCTGCATCCGCATGCACAACGAGCACGTCGTTGAGCTGTACAACAAGGTCGGTGTCGGCACGAAGGTAACGGCGACCTGGCAGAAGTTCAGGACCTCGCAAGTTGCCTCCAGCGGTAGCTCTGGTTCCAGCAGCGGCTCTGGCCGTGTCGAGTGGTCGCCCTGGTAAGACCGGCCGACATCGGATCGAGATGATCATGAAAGCCCGGCGGGGAACCTCGCCGGGTTTTCGCTTTTCTGGGTTTCGCTGGAGTTGTCGGCTCGCGCGCGTCGTTTCAGCGGGCCTTGCCGGCCGGTCCTGCCACGACCTCTAGCAGCGCCTTGCCGTAACGTTTGATCTTGGCGACGCCCAGGCCGGTGATGAGGCTGAGATCATCAAGCGTTGCCGGCCGCTTCTCGGCGATTTCGGCCAGCGTGCGATCGTGGCAGATGACGAATGGCGGCACGTGCGCTTCGTTGGATAACCGCAGCCGCAGCGCCTTGAGTTCCAGGAACAGGGCCTCATTGGCTGGCGCGATCTCATGGCCCTTGGCGCGCTTGCGGCGCACGCGGCTGTCGACGTCCTGTGGCAGACGGCGGATCAGGAACTGCTGTTCGCCCTTGAGGATCGGTCGCGCCTTGTCGGTGAGGCCCAGCGTTCCGTGGCCCTCGTCATCCATGAACAGGCAGCCGCAGGCGATGAGCTGGCGGAACAAGCCGCGCCAGCCGCCCGCGTCGAGTTCGCTGCCGATGCCGAACACCGACAGCCGGTCGTGGCCGTTGCGGGTGATGCGGGCGTCCTTCTTGCCCAGCAAAACGTCGCTCAGGTAGGTGACTCCGAAGCGCTCGCCAGTGCGGAAAACGGCGGACAGCGCCTTCTGTGCCGCGACCGTGCCATCGACCAGTGCGGGCGGCGCCAGGCAGTTGTCGCAGTTGCCGCATGGCGGGGTATCTGTTTCGTCGAAGTAGGCCAGCAGCGCTTGCCGGCGGCAGGTGGCCATCTCGCACAGCGCGATCAGCGAATCGAGCTTCTGACGCTGAGTGCGCTGGAACGCCTCGCTACCCTCGGACTGGGCGATCCACTGCCATTGCTGGGCGATGTCCTGGACACTGTAGGCGAGCCATGCGTTGGCCGGTTCGCCGTCACGGCCGGCGCGCCCGGTCTCCTGATAGTAGGACTCCAGCGATTTCGGCAGATTGAGATGCGCGACGAACCGCACGTCCGGCTTATCGATGCCCATGCCGAACGCGATTGTGGCGACCACGATCAGGCCGTCCTCGGCCAGGAAGCGTTCCTGATGCACGCGCCGCACGTCGGCGGGCAGACCAGCATGATAGGCCAGCGCCGGACGTCCCTGCGAGGTCAGCCACGCGGCCGTTTCCTCGACGCTGCGGCGGCTGAGGCAATAGACGATACCGGCGTCGGTCGGGTGTTCGGTCGAGATGAACCGCCATAACTGCTCGCGGGCCTGCTTGCTGCTGGCTTCCGTGATCCGGTAGCGGATATTGGGGCGGTCGAAACTGGCAATGAAGTGACCCGCATTCTCCAGCTTCATCTCGGCGATGATATCGGCGCGGGTACGTTCGTCGGCCGTCGCGGTCAGCGCGACGCGCGGCACATTGGGAAACCGCTCCGCCAGCAGGCGCAATTGCCGGTATTCCGGGCGGAAGTCATGTCCCCATTGCGAGACGCAGTGGGCTTCGTCGATGGCGATCAAGCTGATGCGGCTGCGCGACAGCAGGCCAAGTGTGCGCTCCTGCACCAGTCGCTCTGGGGCGATATAGACCAGATCAAGATCGCCGGTGGCCAGTTGGCGTTCGACTTCGTCCTGGCGACTGCGATCCAGCGTGGAATTCAGGAACGCGGCGCGGACGCCAGCTTCCTTCAGCGCGTCGACCTGGTCCTGCATCAGCGCGATCAGCGGCGAGACGACGAGGCCGGTGCCGGGACGAACGAGCGCCGGGATCTGGTAGCACAGCGACTTGCCGCCACCGGTCGGCATCAGCACGAAGGCGTCGTGGCCTTCGATCAGCGTTTCGACGATGGCGGCCTGATGCGAACGGAACTGACGATAACCGAACACCGTTTCGAGTGTCCGCTGCGCCGCGGCCATGCCGCCTGCCGGATCCCCGATCGGTTCGTGGTCTGCCTTGCGTCGTGCTGCTGCCGTCATTCCGGGCTGGCCACCTGTGTGCCTAGCGTGTTGCCTGAGCGGGCTTGGCTGGTCCGCGTGCGTGTCGTACTGATTTTGCTGGAACGCGGGGGACGCATCTGAACGAACAGGCCAGCGATCATTCAGAGTAGGTTCATGCCACTCGGCATAGCCTGCAGCAAGTTCGACAGCCTGATGTTCCCCAGCGAAGTGATGACAGGCCAGCGGACGAGGCCCTTGAACGGGCTTGAGAATGCGAGGGAAGCGCGATGACCATCCTGCGGATCTTTGCCATCGGTCTGGCCGGCGCCGTGCTCGGCACGATCGGATTGGCGCCGACCGTCTCAGCGCAGTCGAACTGCGACTGGTATTCGAGGACGGCGCTCAAGCAGCAGCAGGAAAACGAGCAGCGCAAGTGCGGTTTCAAGGGAACCGAGTGGAGCACCGATTTGCGGTCGCACCAGGACTGGTGTCGCTCCGTCGCTCCCGATGAGTGGAAGAAGCAGGCCCAGACGCGCGATCAGCAGTTGGCCGCCTGCGCCAAGAGGTGAGCTGTTGGAGGGAGGAGTGTGGGGCCAGATGGCCCCCCTGCAGCTTACGGAAGGCCGCACCTTGCAAGAGGTGCGGCCTTTTCGTTTGGGTTACCGTTCGGCGGCCGCTCGGTTGAGCCGGTCGTTGATGGCCTCGCCGAGCCCAGTCTGCGGGATCGGCATCACCGCGATGGTGGTGGCTCCCGTGGCGTCGAGCCGGCGCAGGGCCGCGAACAGATTGGCGGCCGCCTCCGCGAGATCGCCCATTGGGCTGAGATTGAGCATCGGTCCTGGCGTGCTGATCGGTGATGGGCCGAAGGCCAGCAGCGCTTCGCCCGCCCTCGCATCGACGGCGTTCAGCCGGACCCGCGCGCGGGGCGCGTAATGGCTGGTCAACATGCCGGGCGAGATCGGGGCGTCGTCGTCGCTGGCTTCGCCGCGCTGCCCGATCGGCTCGCCGAGGATGGCTTCGATGGCCTCGCGCGTGGCGGCACCCGGCCGCAGCATGACGATATCGGGACCACTGGCATCCACCACGGTTGATTCGACGCCATGCGTGGTTGCGCCGCCATCGAGGATGAAAGCCGGCCTCTCGCCGAGATCGGCCGCAACGTGCGCGGCCGTGGTGGTGCTGACGTGGCCGGAGCGGTTTGCTGATGGCCCGGCCAGTGGCAACTGGCAGGCCCTCAGCAGCGCCAGCGCCACCGGATGCGATGGTACGCGGATGGCAACCGTGTCGAGCCCGGCGGTAACGAGATCCGAGATATTGGCTTCGGGCCTGCGCTTGAGCACCAGTGTCAGTGGTCCGGGCCACAGCGCCTCGGCAAGCCGGCGGGCATTCGGCGACAACTCCGCGATGCGTTCGGCGGTGGCCAAATCAGGAACATGCACGATCAGTGGGTTGAAGCGCGGCCTGCCCTTGGCCTCGAAAATGCCGGCGACCGCACGGCCGTTGGTGGCATCGGCGCCCAGGCCGTACACGGTCTCGGTTGGGAAAGCGACCAGCTTCCCTGCCTTCAACGCGGCGGCGGCTTCAGCCACGGCGGTATCGCTGGCCTTCACGATCGGCATATCTGAGCGTCCGATTAACCTTTCAGGATCAGCCGTGCGGGCCTAAATTGCCGGAAAGCTGCTGAGCGACGAATCGCGTGCACGCAAAGGCACTGCAAGGGCTGATCGCATGACCTACAAGGCTCCCGTAGACGACATTCTGCTCGCACTCAAGTCAGTCGCCGATTTGGATGACCTTGCGGGCCGCGGCATTCTGGGCGGATTGGACGAAGAAACCCTGCGGGCGGTGGTCGAGGAGGCGGGCCGCTTTGGTGCCGAGGTGCTCGATCCGCTGAATGCGGTCGGCGATCGCACCGGCTCGCGGCTGGTTAACGGCAAGGTCGAGACACCGCCAGGCTGGAAGGAAGCCTATGACGCGTTCGCCGCCGGGGGCTGGAGCGCGCTGCCTTGCCCGGAGGAGTACGGCGGCCAGGATCTGCCCGAGATCGCCGCGACCATGGCCTGCGAGATCTGGAA
>JAEZBU010000033.1 GCA_023426855.1 Pseudomonadota bacterium
TCGAGAACCCACGGATCCGTGTTCTCCATGCCCTTGATGTCGTCGGTCGGCTCAACCCACTTCTTCCAGAGCTGGCCCCAGTCGTCGTTGTGCCAGATGATATCGAACTGGTCGGCACCGGACGTCAGCGTGGCAGTCACCTTCTCCATGAACACGCTGTATGCCATCGGCACGCGCGTGAGCTTCACGTTGTTGGCCTTTGCCCACGTCTCGAGCATATCGAGAGAAGCATCCTGGATCGGGTGCTTCATATACCCGACTTTGATTTCAGTTTGCTGGGCCGAAGCAGCAAAGGGCAGGCCGGCGGCCATGGCAGCGGCAGTCATCGTCAACACGGCACGACGACTTGCACGCATGAATTTATGCATGAGATTTCCTCCAACAGAGCCTTGTCAGCGCACGTCTCTTATTAATTAGTAGGACGCTTGTGTAAGCGCTATCATCGTTGCATGCTGGAACCCATTAGGCAAGTGTGTTGTGGCTGAGATCGGCGGAAAACAAAAGAGGGCGATAACTCTGGTCAACGGCACTGAAAAAAGCGCATCGCTGGGAGCAGGCAAATTATCGCGGATCGCGCGTCGTCGCGTCGCAAGAGGGGGCACGCTCAGCACGATGGCGGATGTCGCCGAGGTTGCCGGTGTTTCCACGGCGTCGGTCTCGCGCGTCTTGAACGATCCTGAGAAGGTCAGTCGGGATCTCCGGATACGGGTCGAAGCGGCCGTTGAGAAGCTGGGCTACGTGCGCCATGGGCCTGCGCGGGCATTGGCGGCGCGTCGTTTCCATACGATCGGCGCGATCGTTCCGACGCTTGGCGTCGCGACATTTGCCGCCTGCATCGAGACGCTGCAGACACGGCTGGAAAGCCATGGTTTTTCGCTGCTGATCGGAAGCTCGCAATACGACACGGACGCCGAGGCGCGCCAGATCCGTAATCTGATGGAGCGTGGCATCGACGGTCTGATGCTGGTCGGCCAGCGACGCCAGCCGGACATTTATCGGCGGTTGCGGGAAGCGCGCATTCCGTATGTCTGCACCTATACGATAGATCGCGATAACGGGCTTTGCGTCGGCTACGAGAACTCCGACGGCACGCGCCGCATGGTCGATTATCTCGTGCAACTTGGACACCGGAACATATCGGTGCTGACCAGCCCGACCCACAACAACGATCGCATCGCAGAGCGTTTCCGTGGTGCGGTTGAGCGCATTGCAGAGATCGGTTTGCCTGAGCCGGCCATCGTCGAGGGACCCTACGAGATTCCGGATGGCCGAGCTGGTCTCAGGACCATCATGCAACGCAAGCCGGACACCACAGCGGTGGTGTGCACGACGGATTTGCACGCCATTGGAGCTATTGCCGAGGCGCGCGCGCTCGGATTCGCCGTGCCGTCACGGTTGTCGATTACGGGCTTCGATGATCTCGATATCGTTTCGGAGATCGAGCCACCTCTAACGACCGTGCGTGTTCCGTCGCGGGAAATCGGCGAGCGTGTGGCGGACATGCTGATCGCCAGTATCGCGGGCCGACCGTTCACCGAACTGGTTGAGTTCACGATGTCGCTGGCCGTGCGCAGTTCGACCGCGCCGCCAGGCAAAGTGTAGTCCGCACGACGGGATTACGGACGATCAAAGCAGAAGGGGAGCGCCGCGTTCGCTGCGCTCCCCTTTTTTGTCTGGCACGGCGTGTCCGGCCGCTCAGTCCTTGAGGACAGTAACGACGCCGTCCTTGGCGAGCGCGTCAACGGCCGCTTTGTCAATGCCGAGTTCCGCGAGAATTTCCTCCGTCTGCGCGCCGAGGCGCTGCGGCGGTAGTGCGACTTCGGCAGCCTCGCCATCGTACATGATTGGATGGTTGACGAGCGAAACCGGAGCTTTCGTCGCGCCAGCGCCCGGCACGGTGACGATCGCCTTCATGTGAGCTACCTGTGGGTCTGCCGCGATCTGCGCATAATCCTGGATCGGCGCGTGCCAGATCTTGACCGGCTCCATCAGGCTGCACCACTCGGCCGTTGTCTTGGACGTCAGGCGGGCCGCGAGCAGATCGCCGATTTCATCCTGCTTCGTCCAGGTGTCCTGCTCGGTGTAGGACGCCAGCTTCGGTTCGCCGATCGTCTCGCCGATCAGCGCCAGCGGCGAGATCGACAGCGCGATGTGGCTGTCCTTGGTTTTGTAGACGCCGTACGGAGCCGCGTAATACCAGCCGCCAACGTTCTTGTAGGCGTGGATCTTTTCGGGCTTCTTTTCAGCGTTGAGATACGCTGTCAGCGATTCCGACTGCAGATCCAGCGCGGCCTGCATCAGGCTGGTGTCGACACGGCAGCCTTTGCCGGTGCGTTCCCGACGCACGATCGCGCCAAGAATGCCCATGGCATAAACAGCAGCGCCGTGGTGGTCGATGATCGACACGCCGGCCGGACGCGGACCGTTATGGGCCTGGCCGGTGATGGCGGCCATGCCGAACAGCGCCTGGGCGAGGAGATCCTGGCCCGGTTTGGCATAGTAAGGTCCGCTGGGGCCGTAGCCGGAGGCGGATGCGAAAATGATGTTGGGGTTGCGCTTCTTGAGCACGTCGTAGCCGAAGCCCAGCTTCTCGAAAACGCCGGGACGGAAGTTCTCCGCAACGACGTCCGCGCTGTCGATCAGCTTAAA
>JAEZBU010000112.1 GCA_023426855.1 Pseudomonadota bacterium
ATGGAGTTCCGCTGCTATCACCCCAGACTTCCGCGCGCCTGTCCGGTGGCGCAGCGGCTGGCGTCGCGCGTTCAGGCCCCTCGCGCTCCGGAGTCTCTCCAGGTGTCCCGCTCGCTTTGCGCAAAGCCTGCGTGATGCGCTTCAGCGCCTCTCGGGTTTGGTCCGGCATAAGCGCCGATGACCGCGTGCGGTTGCCCGACTGCGCCGCCGCTGCAGCCAGCCCTTCGCTGCGGCGCAGTTCCGCAATGCGCTGCTGCTCGGCAACCTGAACCGGATGCACGGGCAGTCCGGGAATAGACGGAATGTTCTTGTCGGTGTGGGCGACGGCCATGAAGGATTGCCAAACCGGCGAGGCCATCTGGCCACCCGTCACACCGTTGGCCATCGGCCGGTTATCGTCGTTGCCGATCCAGACACTGGCCACATACTTGCCGGTGAAGCCGACGAACCAGATATCCTTCGGCCCGGTGCTGGTGCCGGTCTTGCCGACCGAATAGGTGAAATCCAGCGCGGCGCGCTGACCCGTTCCCTCGGTAACCACCTTCTGCATCATCTGGTTGAGCTGCTCGGCGACCTGCCGGGTGACGATCTGTGGCGCCGGCGGCTCATCGCGCTCGCGGCTGTAGACCAGTTCACCGCTTGCCGTGAAAACCTCGGTGATGGCATACGGCGCAGCCTTACGGCCACCATTGGCGAACGTGGCGAAACCACCGGTGTGCTCCAGCGGTGAGATGCCGTAGTCGCCCAGCGCCATGGAGCAGGTGCGACGGATACCGCTGATGCCAAGGCGCTCGGTAAGCTCGATGACCTTCTCGCGACCGACCGCGAACGACAACTCCGCAGCGACCGTGTTGTACGACTTGGCCAGCGCCATCCACAGCGGCATGCGCCCGCCGCTGCCGTGGCTGCCGCCATAGTTCTGCGGATGCCAGTTGCCGCACGCGCGCGACGCATCGCGCACCATGGTATCCGGCTTGTAGCCGTTCTCGAGCGCCGCGGCGTAAACGTAAACCTTGAACGATGATCCCGGCTGCCGGCGTGCTTTGGTGGCGCGGTTGAACTGGCTTTCGCCATAGTCGACACCGCCGACCAGCACGCGAACGGCGCCGTCGGTTTCCATCGCAACCAGGGCGCCGGAGTCCGCGCGCATGCCACGGCCGCGCTGACGAATGGTCGAGACAAGCGCCTGCTCGCCAGCCTGCTGCAGCGACAGATCGATCGTGGTCCGCGCGGTGATGTTGAAATGGCCCTTGCCATCCATCAGGCGCTGAATCTCGTCGTAAGCGTAGTCAAGGAACCAGTCGGGGCTCGCCATCTGGCGGGTTTCCACCACGCGAGCCGGCTGCAGGCGGGCGTGATGCACCTGCCCTGCCGTATAGAAGCCGTGCTCGACGAGATTGCTGAGAACCACATTGGCGCGGGCGCGGGCCGCCGCCAGATCGATATGGGGGGCGAACTTCGTCGGCGCCTTGTACAAGCCGGCCAGCATCGCCGCCTCGGCGAGATTGATGTCGCGCACCGACTTGCCGAAATAGAACTGAGACGCCGCCTCAACGCCGAATGCGCCGCCGCCCATATAGGCGCGGTCGAGGTAGAGCTTCAGGATCTCATTCTTGGTCAGGCGCGATTCCAGCCAGACAGCCAGAAACGCTTCCTTGATCTTACGGGTCATCGAGCGTTCGGATGACAGGAACAGGTTCTTGGCCAACTGCTGGCTCAGCGACGAACCACCCTGGACAACGTCGTTGGCGCGCAGGTTTTCTCCCAACGCACGCAACGTGCCGATCACGTCGACACCGAAATGCTCGTAGAAGCGGCGATCCTCGGTCGCGAGCGTCGCCTTGATCATATAGTCGGGGATTTCCTCGAGCGGCACGGCGTCATCGAGATTGATCCCGCGCTTGCCGATCTCGTTGCCGTCCTTATCGAGAAACCGGACGGCGTATTTGCCGGTCGAGAGCCAGCGGCCGTCTTCGACCTCATGGAAAGCCGGAATCGCCAGCCCGTAGAGAACGGCCAGGCCGCCGACACCCAGGGTGAAAGCTTCGGACGCCCCCTCGTTGAGCAGGCGCTTCCAACCGGTCAGCCGAAATCGGGCAAAGAAGCTGGACGCCGCGTCATAGCCGCTCTTGATCCGCTCCCACGTCTCGGCCAGAGTGGAATCGATCCAGGAATCGATGCCCAGCCAATTGATGAGCCGATCACGGCCGCCTTGCTTAAAGAACCAATCGTTCACGCCGATCTTGTCCTGGCTGCTGCCGACACGCGAGAATCACCTGATGCGGCGATCGCGGCGATTTTACCATCGGCTGACGATCGAACGCGAGAGGGTGAATGACTAACGCAGATACGCCATTCTGGAAGCGCAAGTCACTCGAAGAGATGACACACACGGAATGGGAATCACTATGCGACGGATGCGGCCGCTGCTGCCTTCTGAAACTTGAGGATGAAGACACCGGCGAAGTTTACCTCACCCGACTGGCATGCAAGCTACTCGATCTTGGCAGTTGCCAGTGCTCCAACTATCCCGACCGGCAAAGCTACGTCCACGACTGTGTCTCGATTACACCGGAAAAAGCCCGCAACTTGCCGTGGCTGCCGGAAACCTGCGCCTATCGCGTGGTCGCCGAGGGCGGCGATCTGGCGTGGTGGCATCCGCTTGTTTCCGGCGATCCCGACACGGTGCACGAGGCTGGCGTTTCGGTGCGCGGCTGGGTGATGAGCGAAGAGCGCGCGCGCCAGGATGCCATGGAGCGCTACATCATCCAGGGCTGGGGACAAAGCAAAGCCCGCCGCCGCTCCAAGGCGCGGGCGCGCTGATCGACTTATCTCCATACGCTGCCTAAGGGGCGCTTTCCGCTGCTGCCTCAGGCTCGGCCACGCGCGTCACCACTGCCGATCCCTGTTCCAGCGTGCGATGCACCGGGCACTTGCCCGCGATCTCTACCAGCTTCTCGCGCAAGCCTGGATCAAGCGGGCCATCTACGGAAATCACGCGCTCGAACCGATCGATACGGCCCTCCCGGCCTTCGGCAACCTCGCCGCAATCCACGCAATGTTGGGCCGCGACCTTACCGTGCGAGACGGCGACCTTGATCGGCCCAAGTTCGAGTTTCTTGTGCTCGGCATACATGCGCAGCGTCATGCTGGTGCAAGCACCCAGCGCGATCGACAGATACTCGTAGGGGTTGGGTCCGGCATCGCCGCCGCCGACCGAGACCGGCTCGTCAGCCATCAGCCTGTGCCGCCCGATCTCGACGCTGTTCTCGTAACGCCCGCCCCCCGTTTCCGCGACGATGATCTCCTCCACCTTGTCCACAGGTATCGCGACAGGTTCCGGCAGATACCGTGACGCCCAGGCCGCAATCACGCGCGCCGCATAAGCTGCATCGGCCGGTCGCGACAGAAGGTGGCTGGCGTCATCCAGCGAAACGAAACTCTTGGGGTGCTTGGCCGCCACGAAGATCGCCGTCGCGTTGTCGATGCCGACCTGTTGATCCCGCGGCGCATGCATGATCAGCAGCGGACGGCGCAGACCGGCTATATGCGCTTGCATGCTCTGCCCACGCGCATCTTCGACGAACTGGTGCTTGATGCGAAAACTGCGCCCCACCAGCGTGACATCGGCCTCGCCATCGCGTTCGATATCGGCAAGGCTGGATCCGAACTCTCCTAAAACGTGCGCGACATCGGCCGGAGCAGCGATGGTCACGACCGCGCGCGCCTCAGGAATACGACCAGCGGCTGCCAGGACGGCGGCTCCACCCAGAGAATGCCCGATCAGCAGCGCGGGCGGCCCGAAGTTTGCGCTCATGTGCGCGGCGGCAGCCACCAGATCCTCGACATTGGAGGAAAAGTTGGTGTTCGCGAACTCGCCTTCCGACGATCCGAGCCCGGTGAAATCGAACCGCAGCACCGCCAGCCCAAGGCCCGTCAGCTCACCCGCGATGTGCCGGACAGCGCTCAGATCCTTCGAGCAGGTGAAGCAATGGGCAAACAAAGCGTATGCCCGCGGATGACCGGTGGCGGGCAAGTCGAGGCGTGCCGCAAGCTGCTGGCCGTCACTGCCCTTGAAGCTCGTTTTTTGAGAAATCGACATGCGCGGCTCCGGGCTTCGGTTGCAATTCACGTCACCATATCGAGGTGGGTGCCAGAGCAACAACCAGTCAATGCCAAGGAACGATCCCCGATGCTCACAGCGGCATTGGCTCAGGCGGCAGCCAAGAGATCGTTCAGGATGCGCGCCGTGTGCGCGGCGCCGTCGACATCCAGCCGCAGCGTCGGCGGCGGCTGGGCAAGCGCCTGATCCACAGCGGCCGACAGCGCGTCCGGCGTCAGGGCCTCCTCGCTCACGGAAATGCCAATTCCGCGCTTCTGCAGCAGTTGCGCACGAAGCGTCTGTTCCGTCTCGCCGCCGGCCGCAAACGGCACGAACACCGCCGGACAACCAGCCACCAGAATATCGGCGACCGTGTTGTATCCGGCTTGCGAAACCGACAGCCGCGCCCGCGCCAGTACAGCGGACAGGTCGGGCACAAACCGCTGCACGGTAACGCCCAGATCTGCCCCCTGCGCCGCGAGCCGTGTGAAGTCCGCAGCATCGGCGTTAGGTCCGGCTAGAGCCAGCCATCGCGCGGTGGCTTGGCTCGTCTTCGGCTTGGCGGCGATGGCCGCTGCGATCAATCGCGCGCCAACCGCACCGCC
>JAEZBU010000156.1 GCA_023426855.1 Pseudomonadota bacterium
CGACGCCTGCGCCGTCTCATTCGTTGACCCGGGAACCGGACTCAGCGGACCGTCCTACGGAACCGAATCAGCCCGACTGCCGCGCCAAAAGGGGAGAAGCGCGGCGGGCGATCGCAAGAGACGACCATCGAGGCCAAACATGCGCGTGCAAGCACCCCCGACTGACCAACGTTCCGCTCCTGGCCAGAAAGAACCGATCCACATCGCGCCCGTGATGGATGAGGCCGACGAGGACATCCTCGATCAGGCTGAGACCGCGTCTCCCCGCACCCGCCGTGGCGTGAGTGGTTTTTACGTCGCTTGCTGGGGTGTGCTCGGTACGGTCGCCGCCGGCTATTTGACCATGCTGGTCATGCAGCCGGATTGGGCCTCGCCGCTCACCACGCAGTCCCTGCGCACCGAAGCGCCATTGAACAACGGACGGACACCGCAGCAGCTCGCCGTCGAAGTCGAAACCCTGCGCCGCACTGTCGCCGACCTGCAGCGTGAGCTGACTTACGTCAAAACCGCCCAGCGTCAGGAAAAGGAGCCCCCGTTCTTCCAGCGCAACAATGCGCCTGAACAGGCCTCGCAAGCTGGGGACACCGCACCGCCGATTGGTTCGATGCCCGGATTGCAGGCGACTCCGCTTCCGGTCCTGCCTCTGCCGGAGCGCTTCGAGCGCCAGTCGGATCGGGCTGATGCAGCGGATGCAAACAACGGCCGCACAAGGCCGAATGTCGTGATGCTGAACGCCAAGCCAACGGTCGAGACACGGCCTGTCGAAACCGTCGCCGTAACCGCGCCACCTGCGGCGCCCGCCCCGGCGGCCAAGGCACCACCTCCGCCGAAGGCTGCCGAGGTCGCGAAAGCGGAAGCCAGCAAAGCGCAACCGCCCGCCAAGTCTGCCGCAAAAGCCATTGAGACCGGCAGTCTGCCGCCAGCGCCGAAGCAGACCATCACCTTCGGCCCCGCAACCGTTTCACCAACGCCGGAGCAGGAAAACATCGGGCTTGTGCTGGATGCCGGACCGTCGCTCGACATTCTGCGTCTGCGCTGGACCGTCTTGTCCGAACGCCACCCCAGCGCTCTGAACGGCCTGCAGCCACGCTATCTGGTCGGCGGGACGCGCGAGCGCCCGTCCTATCAACTCGTCGCCGGGCCGGTATCGCCGGATGAAGGTGGTCGGATTTGCGCACTGCTCCGTGTGCGGCAGGTGCCGTGCAGCGTCGTGCCGAACTTCAACGGCCCGTCACTCTAGCCGATGGCTCGGTCGGCGGCTGGTTTCGTGATGCAGCCGCCGACGAAATCAATCGAAGTCAGGTTTCGAACTGCGGTGCCGTTTGACCTGGCCGCGCCGCTCCTTGCTCTCCAGCCGCCGTTCCTTCGACGAACGCGTCGGGCGCGTCGCGATGCGGATTTTCGGCGCGATGGTGGCCTGCCGGATCAGCTCAGCCAGACGCTCACGGGCATCGGCGCGGTTCATATCCTGCGTGCGGTGACGGTCGGCGCGGATCACCAGCACGCCCTCCTTGGTCAGACGCCGCCCCGCGAGACGGCGCAAACGGGCCCGCACCGGCGGCGGCAGGCTCGGGCTGCCGGCAACATTGAACCGCAATTCGACAGCCGTGGAGACCTTGTTGACGTTCTGGCCACCCGGTCCCGCAGCACGGATAAAGCTTTCCTCGAGTTCGGCATCCGGAATGATGATGGCGTCCGTGACACGTAGCATTGACCTCTCCCGCCAGCCCGGCGCCACAACGATGCCATCAGCGCGTCAGAAACTGCATGTCGCGATGATTGCCTGCGCTTGTCTGTCCCGACGCGCTCTGCGACGCAAGTCCATAGCACGGCGGAAAGGCTTGCGCTTCCGCGCGCGGCTTGGCATCACGCCCATTCCAGGGACAATCATAGGCTGAAAATCTGGTGCCATCGCCGCCGACGACCGCACAACCGCGCACACGCGTGCCCGCATTCCTTCGCGATATCCAGTTCCGGCTGGAATACGCGCTACTGCGCACGATCGTCGGCCTGATCCGCGCCCTGCCACTCGATTTCGCGACCGCCTTTTCGGCGCGCTCATGGCGCTGGCTGGCGCCGATCGTGTCCCGCCGACGGCATCTGCGGGCGCTCGACAACCTCGCCATAGCCTTCCCGGAGAAAAGTAAGGACGAACATCGCGCCATCGCGCTGGCGCATTGGGAAAACCTCGGTCGCGTCATGGCCGAGACAATGCAGATGGATCGGATCCTCAAGGATCCCGCGCGCATCGAGATCGAGAACGCGCCGGTCTTCGGCCGCTATAAGGACAAGCTCGGCCCGATCGTCGGCGTGTCGCTGCACATGGGCAATTGGGAACTCGCCATCTGGCCGCTGGTGATCGCGGGCGCCAAGCCGGCCGCTGTGTATCGCTCGGTCAACAATCCGTATGTCGATCAGTATCTGCGTGCCCAGCGCAAGGATCTGTATCCAGGCGGCCTGTTCGGACGCGGCAAGGTCGAGGGCGATCACGGCGACAACCAACGCACGGCCCGTCTGATAACGGACTACGTGCGCCGTGGCGGCCGGCTGGGCCTCGTTTGCGACCTGTACGATCGCACCGGCATTCCGGTGCCGTTCTTCGGCAGGGATGCCCGCACCCAGGCCATCGCCGCCATGATCGCGCGCCGTGTCGGTGCCCGCGTCTGGCTCGCACGCTGCCTGCGCGTCGGCACCGAGAGCCGCTTTCGCGTGCAATTGAAAGAGCTGAAAATCCCGCGCTCTTCCAATCAGGGCGACGACATCCGCGCCGCCATGATCGACATGCAGCGCCAGTTCGAGGCATGGGTACGCGAGGCGCCAGAGCAGTGGATGTGGTCAAACCGTCGATGGAGCTGAGCCTGCGGCAAGACGCTCGCCCTGAACGGGTTCCGATCAACGCATACATCATTTAGGCTGATCATAATGCCATCATGTCGCACACCAGCAGGGTTCTATAAACCGCTCGCCATCGGCGCGCCGGCGCCGTTGCGCCAGTTGCCCGTCCGTCTTGAGCGCATGATCCACTTCGTGCCGCCGCACAATGCCAAGATCCGTGCGCGGCTCGGCGATGTCATCGGCCAGGTCGATGTCGTGCTCGGCAACCTTGAGGACGCCATTGCCGCCGACGACAAGGAAGCGGCGCGCCGCGGCTTCATCGAGATGGCGCAGGAACACGATTTCGGCACCACCGGCCTGTGGACGCGCATCAACGCCCTCAACTCGCCGTGGGCGCTGGATGACATCACCGAGCTCGTCTCCAACGTCGGCGCAAAGCTCGACGTCATCATGCTGCCCAAGGTCGACGGCCCCTGGGACGTGCATTATCTCGACCAGCTTCTGGCGCAGCTCGAAGCGCGCCACAAACTGACGAAGCCGATCCTGATCCATGCCATCCTGGAAACCGCGGAGGGCGTTTCCAACGTCGAGGAAATCGCCTCGGCGAGCCCGCGCATGCACGGCATGAGCCTCGGCCCCGCCGATCTCGCCGCGTCGCGCGGCATGAAGACAACCCGCGTCGGCGGCGGTCATCCCGATTATGGCGTGCTGGCCGATACGGCGTCCGAAGGCGCCGCTCGCACGCTGTTCCAGCAGGACCTTTGGCATTACACCGTCGCCAAGATGGTCGATGCCTGCATGCGCAACGGCATCAGGCCGTTCTACGGACCGTTCGGTGATTTCTCCGACGATGCCGCCTGCGAAAGCCAGTTCCGCAACGCCTTCCTGATGGGGTGCGTCGGCGCTTGGTCGCTCCATCCCAAGCAGATCGCCATCGCCAAGCGCGTCTTCAGTCCTGATGCCCAAGAAGTCGCGTACGCACGCCGTATTTTGGACGCGATGCCGGATGGTACTGGCGCCGTCATGCTCGACGGCAAGATGCAGGATGACGCCACCTGGAAACAGGCTAAGGTCATTGTGGATCTTGCAAAAATGGTTGCGGCCAAGGACCCCGAACGGGCCGCCGCGTATGCGTTTTGAAAGCAATCGTGCGATTGCTGCTACAGCAAGGGGGAGCAGACATGCGCTATTCTCGTAAACGTGC
>JAEZBU010000268.1 GCA_023426855.1 Pseudomonadota bacterium
CAGCTGACATGACGATCATGTTTCGCCCTCTTGTGAATAACCCGCTGAGCCCATAGAACCCGGGAATGGCGGCGATGTGGCGCAATTTTGCGCGCCATCGATACAGCATCCATGGCGCCGCGCAAACCATCCATGCGCGCGGTCCAACAACCGGCTACTGACGAGGAGATTGCAGCATGGTCCACGCAATTCGCGTTCATGAAAATGGCGGTCCTGAAAAAATGCTGTGGGAAGCTGTCGACGTCGGCCAGCCAGGCCCCGGCGAGCTGCGCCTGAAGCATCGCGCGGTCGGACTGAACTACATCGATACCTACCACCGCTCCGGCCTGTACAAGATCGCACTGCCGTCCGTGATCGGCATGGAAGGCACCGGCGAAGTGACAGCCGTCGGAGCCGGCGTGACGGAATTCAAGCTGGGCGACCGGGTCGCCTACGCCAACCCGATGGGCAGCTATTCCGAAGAGCGGGTGATTCCGGCCGATCGCGTCGTCAAAGTGCCTGACAGCGTCGACGATCGCACCGCTGCTGCGATGATGCTGCAGGGCATGACCGTGCGCTATCTGCTGAAGGAAACCTACAAGGTCGGCCCCGGCACCACTATGCTGCTGCACGCAGCGGCTGGCGGCATCGGTTTGATCGCCTGCCAGTGGGCCAAGCATCTCGGCGCTACCATCATCGGCACCACCAGCTCGGCGGAAAAAGCCAAGCTGGCGATGGACAACGGCTGCACGCACGTCATCAACTACAAGACCGAGGATTTCGTAAAGCGCACCAAGGAGCTGACCGACGGCAAGGGCGTTGACGTGGTCTATGACTCGATCGGCAAGGACACCTTCCCCGGCTCGCTCGATTGCCTCAAGCCGCGCAGCCTTTGGGTCAGCTTCGGCAACGCCTCCGGCGCGATCCAGGGTTTCGATATCGGCATTCTCGCCGCCAAGGGCTCTTTGTACGCAACGCGCCCGACCCTGTTTTCCTACACCGCCAAGCGCGAGGATCTGGTCGCCAGCGCCAATGACTTGTTCGATGTCGTAAGCAAGGGCATCGTCAAGATCGCGGTCAATCAGACATACCCGCTCAAGGAAGCCGCCCAGGCGCACCGCGATCTCGAGGCGCGCAAGACCACCGGCTCGACCGTCCTGCTGCCATAAGACATCACTAGGGAGAGAAATCGAAATGCTAAAAATCTACGGTCGCGCCAATTCGATCAACGTGCGCAAAGTCTTGTGGACCGCCGATGAAGTCGGCGTTCCTTTCGCGCGCGAAGATTGGGGCCGCGGTTTCCGCGCTACCTCCGAGCCGGAATTCCTCAAGCTCAACCCCTTCGCCGTCGTGCCCGTCGTCGACGATGAAGGCTTGGTGCTGCGCGAAAGCCATGCCATTTCGCGTTATCTCGCGGCCAAGCACGGCCGCTCCGATCTCTACCCGACCGATCTGGTCGAGCGGACCAAGGTCGATGCCTGGATGGACTGGGGCCAGACCGACCTTTACCAAGGCATCCGCGCGCCATTTCTCGGCCTGATCGTGAAGCAGCCTGCGTACCAGGACCCCAAGCTGATCGAATCCGGCATCAACGAATGGAGCAACCAGATGAAGCTTCTCGACAAGCATCTGGCTGCCAACGGGCCGTATCTGATGGGCGACAGCTTCACGCTGGCCGACGTGCCGGCCGGACTGGTCGTCAATCGCTGGTTCTCTATCCCGTTCGACAAACCGGATCTGAAGGCCGTCGCGGCTTACTATGATCGCTTGGGCGAACGGCCCGCCTATCGCGCACACGGGCGCAATGGCTCGCCCTGATTACGGGTCTCGGGCATCGGCGCGGCCTCTGCCGCATCGATGCCCGTTTTCCGTTCTATCGAGCAAACTCGTCCTTGCCCGCAAGGATACGTTGTGTAAACGGAGGCGCCGACGCGATGGTTTTGCACGCGCTCTCGCTGACCGTCCTCGTGGCGACGCTCGCGATGGCACCGTCGGCACTGGCTCAGGCGAACGAAGTCTGTGTGTCCTGCAGCGGTCCGCCAGCCGTCTATCGCTGCACGGTCGATGATGCCGACAGCGTCGCCCGCTACAAGGGCGGCGACCGCATCCTGCAATTCATCTGCACCACCGAGCTATCGAAAGCTGGCGGCCACCAGAAGTGCCGCACGCGCCGCAGATCGGCCGAACCATGCATTGGCATGGAACGCACGGTATCTTTGTCAGGCTCCATAGATGCGCTGGCCGAACAGGCTGCCAATGCGGAGCCTACCGAGTCGAGCGATCTGGAGCCAGCAGCGCCCGAGAAAGCCAGCGGACCGCCGAAAACCGTTGAAGAACTGGCACGGCGCACCGCGACAGCATCAAAAGATCAGCTCGACAAGACCGGCTCGGCCGTCGGCGGCGCCATGAAGAAGAGCTGGAACTGCATGATTTCACTGTTCCAGGATTGCTGAGCGGAAACGCTCAGTTACGCGCCAGCCATTCGCGCGCCAGACGCTGCGCCGTCGAAACATCGTGACGCGACATCTCGCTCGACAGCTCCGCACGATAGCGACGAGCTTCAACATTGCCACGCAGGGCGGCGATGTTGAACCACTTGTGGGCGGTGATCAGATCCAGCGCCACATCACGGCCGGCGCAATACTTCAGACCCAGTTCGAAGAAAATATCCGCAGCTACGCTATTGCCGCTCGCAAAGGCGGCCTCAACGCTCGACATCCCCCAATCTCCCTACGCAATACCTCAAAACCGGGCCCCGATTGCCACACCGCGCCCAGACATGAAATATCTCCGCAATCTGATGATGGATTGGTAAACGAAAACGCCCGCTTGAATAAAAAATGCGACGTCATTTCATGGAATTATTCTATTTTCGAAATGTCAGATATAAACAAGATATAAACAGAAACAAAAGTAACGGAATTCTTGCGCGCATATCCGAGGGATGATGGGCGCCCCCAAACGACAGCGCAATTTCATGCCTATCGTTGGCGATGATCGCCGGTTGCTCACGATCGACGCCGAAATTACGCACGCTGTTTTCAACAGAAAACATCGCGACCATTTGGCCGCCTGAAGCCGCATCATCGGCGCGGCAAAACAGCCCGTCGCAGCATCGCAACACAACGCAATAGCATCAGCAAATCGCACGCAGATTGCGGTGATTAGGGCAAGTTTATTGCAGTCTCGCGACAAAATTCCGCTGACACCGTGACCGTTCAGACGCAGTTCAGGTGGCGCCACCGATACTTGCCCCAACGACTCGATCGACTAGAGTGGCGGCAACAGAACGGCGGCCATCCTCGCGGGCGACAAACTGAGAGGACGGCCGGATCATGGGGGATCCATGCTCGTAAGAACTTCTGTCATTCTGGCAGCGGCCATAGCGTGCTCTGCCTGTGCACAGGATCGCGCGGCGACGCTCTATAGCTACCAGAAAAGCTACGTCACTGGTGGTGGAGTGGATATCGAAGGCGCAGACACGCAGGCTCGGTTCAGCAAGAAATCCATGTCGGACAAAATGCTGACCGCCATCGCTCTGGAACGGGTCACCGGACGCAAGCCGGACCCGTCACGATTGATGGTGACCAACTGATAAGAAAACGGCGCTGGAAGGCTTTTGAAGCCCCAGCGCCGTTTTGAAACTTCTCAAATTGCAATGCAGCGCAGCGCGCGCGTGAGCGCGATGCACCCGGGCAACCTCGCCGTCAGCGCGCCTTCTGCCCGAACAGCACCTTCTGCGCCTCCTTGTCGCTCGCGAGATTCCATTTCTCGCGTTCGTCCGCGCCGACCTTCACCGCCTTTTGCACAGCCGGGCGCGCCTGGATGCTATTGAACCAGGCTTCCAGATGCGGGAAGTCGGCGATGTTCTGGCCCTGGTTGGCATACGACCGCGTCCAGGGAAAACTCGCCATATCCGCGATGGAATAGTCGCCCGCCAGATACTCACGATCCGCAAGCCGTTTATTCATGACGCCGTAGAGGCGATTGACCTCGTTGGTGTAGCGATCGATGGCGTAGGGAATCTTCTCGGGCGCGTAGTTGCGGAAGTGATGGCATTGCCCCGCCATCGGCCCGAGGCCACCCATCTGCCAATACAGCCACTGCTCGACATCGACGCGCTTGCGCTCATCAGCCGGATAGAACTTGCCGGTCTTGCGGCCGAGATACTGCAGAATGGCGCCGGATTCGAAGACGGAGATCGGTTCCCCGCCGGGGCCATCCGGATCGATGATCGCCGGCATGCGATTGTTCGGCGCGATCTTCAGGAACGATGGCGCGAACTGATCGCCACGCCCGATGTTGATGTACTTAACCTCATACGGAAGCCCGCATTCCTCAAGCATGATGGAGATTTTGTGGCCGTTCGGCGTGGGCCAGTAATAGAGCTCGATCGGGCGCTGTGCCATGCCATCTCTCCTCGCGTTTCGTTGCGACCGGCGGGCGTTCGTATGCGCCCGCACCTTCCCTTATCTTGTCGCACGATGCCGTCGCGGCAAGCCAGCCAAGCTCTCGTGATCGGCCCTCAGGCGGCCAGCCGCTCTTTCAGCACTTCCGGCACGCCGTTAGGGGTTGCGCACACGGTTACACCCGCGGCTTCCAACGCTGTCTTCTTGCCAGCGTAGGAGCCTTTATCGCCCATAACGATCGCGCCGGCGTGGCCCATCTTCTTGCCCGGCGGCGAGGCAGCACCGGCGATGAATGCCGCGATCGGCTTGCGCATCGTGCGCGCGTACTCGGCCGCCGCCTCCTCCATGGCGCCGCCGATTTCGCCGACCAGCGCGATGGCCTTGGTGCGCGGATCGTTGTCGAGCGAGATCAGCGCATCGCGCGTCGTGGTTCCGATGATCGGATCGCCGCCAATGCCGACAAACGAGGATATGCCGAGACCAGCCTGCACGAGGTTCAGGCACAGCAGGGTGCCGAGCGAACCCGATCTGGAAATCACGCCAACATCGCCCGGTTTGAACACGCGCTCGTTGAACGCCGGCATGAAGCCGACGAAACTCTCGCCGGTCGTCACGAGACCCGCAGTATTCGGTCCGATCACCTGGCAACCGCGCTCGCGCGCTGCGGCCAGAAAATACATCGTGTCATGAACCGGCACGTGCTCGGTCAGGCAGACGATTTTCGAGATACCGGCCTCGATGGCGTCAAGCGCTGCCGCCTTCACACCCATCGGCGGAATGAACATCACGGCGCAGTCGATTTTGGTGTCCTTGGCCGCATCACGCGCGTTGGCCCACACCGGCAGATCGAGATGCGTCTCGCCCGCGCGCTTGGGATTGACACCACCGATGATGCGCGTGCCGTAGCCGCGCATCTTGTCGGCCCAGAACGTGCCCTGCTTGCCGGTGATGCCCATCACCAGCACGCTTTCAGTGCCGCGAACGATCATGCCCGTGCTCCCTTCGCCGCTGCGACGGCAGCCTTGACGGCGTCGTCCATCAGATCGTGCGGCGTGATGCCGAGCCGCTCCTTGACCATGGCGATGGCCTCTTCCTCACCGGTACCGTGGATGGTGAAGACGATCGGAATATCCGGCTTCAGTTCCTGCCACGCGCTGATAACACCTTCCGCCATCACATCGGTGCGGGCGAACGCGCCGCAGAAGTTGACCAGCAGCGCCTTCACCTGCGGGTTGGACAACACCAGCTCCAGCGCCGGCTTGGCCTTGGTGTAGCTTTCGCCGCCGATCTC
>JAEZBU010000306.1 GCA_023426855.1 Pseudomonadota bacterium
GGCACCGCGATCGATGACGGCCAACTCGATGTGGAGCTGTCCTGTGCGTAAGCCGGGGACAATAGCCCCGTCAGCAGCAGAAGAACCGCTGCGAGCCCCCGCCAGACAGGGACAAGACCGATTCTCATTGCGCAACTTCCCCAAAATCCGTGGCAAGAATCGCGAGACTCACCACCGTCTGCGTCAATCTGATGGCCTTATTCTACCGCCAGCTCAAGCGTCCGCTGTTCACCGGGGCGCAGATCGACAGCCTTTTCAAGACGGCGCCCGCGCGTTTCGGCACGAACGATATAGTGGCCCGCCGCCAATACGCCATGCGGCTCAACCTCCATCGATCTCCACACGGAGCGTCCCGAACTGTCCAGGACGTCCCAGAAAACATCGGCAGCATTGAGACCACCTCCCGGACCGGTCAGGCGCAGATGTACGCTCGTCGCCGAGGGTTCGAGCGCAATGTCTTGCTGCACGCCTTCACGCAGATCCACGTCGCGGCTGACCAGCGCATTCAGCCCACCGACCTTGGCTTCGACGCGGTAGCGGCCGGCCGGCAACTGCAGGCTGGCCTCGACCTGATCGACCCGCGCCACAACCTGTTCCTCGGCATCCAGGCGCACCACACGATAGCTGACGTCCTGCTGCGGGGTGGCTGCCGCGCCCGGCAGCCGCGTCGACAGTGACAACTGGCCGAGTTTCAACGTCAGCGCGCGCACAACGTCGTCGCCGCCCTTGAGCGCGATCAGCTCGCGCGCTTCGGCTGCGCCGCGGCCGGCCACCAGGTGATAGGTGCCCGCAGGCAGCGTGAAGACCGGCTCGCTGGCAACAGAACGGGCGACCTCACGGCGCCCGGCTGGTGCGTTGGGATCATCCTCGAGCACGCGAAACAGGACCGCCTCGGATGCTGCTCCGCCGCCGAAGCTGTCACGCACCTGCAAGCGAATGCGACCGGTCGCCGCCATGATTTGCGGCGCGGAGCGGCTGCCCGCTTCGACCGCGATGATCTTCTCCGAGCGGAACTGCCGATCCTGGGTGATCAGCCGATAGCTTCCCGCAGGCACGATCAACTCGCGATCCTGAGCCCGGCCGACCCACAGCACGCGGCCACGGCCGACATCGCCTGCCTTATGCTCCTCCAGGCTGATCACCATGGCGGACGGCTGCCCCGAGGCATCATGGTGCGCCGCCTGAAGCTTGATCGCGCCGGCGTTGAGCGCGATTGAAACCCGCGTCGGTCGATCGCCGACCACCTCTACATTCTGCCGCGCGGTGGCGTTTCCGAGCTGCGCCTCAACGATGTAGATGCCCGGTTCAAGCGCGAGGCTCGGCTCGGCTTCGGCGACGTCCGCCAGCGGGTCGCCAGCGTCCTCGTTTTGCCGGAATACGCGGAATTGCACCGGCTGCTTCAGTGGCGCACTGCCCGGCGCCAGAGACGCGCTGAGCCTCAAGCCCGGCGGTCCGGTTTCCGGTTCCGGCGCCTTCGGGCTCGCCTTGCCGGCTGGCTGAGCGACCGGCGTCGGTCCCTGCAGGCTGGCCAGATGCAGGGCCTCGCCAATGGCACTGATCGCCGACGGCGCGTCCTGCACGTCGAACATGCGCCCGCCGGTGATCTGCGGCACGCAGCGCATCTGCTCGACGTCCTCCTGGCGCATGCCGAGGCTGACGACATGAATGGCAAGCTGCGGCCGGATGCGCTTCAGATCGCGCGCGACGGCGCACGGGTCGCCCTGACAGTTGTCCAGGTCGTCATGCACCAGGATGATGCTGTCCTTGCCGAGCGTATTCGGCGAGGCGTCGGCCACCGACACCAGCGCCAGGGCAAGTGGTCCCCTGCCCTTGGGATTCAGCTTATCCAGCGGCGCAACGAGCCGCCCAGCATCCAACGGCTGCGGTGTGACGGCCAGTTCCACATCGCTGCAATCGCCCCGGCGGCGATGACCGAACAGGGCCAATCCAACCTCGGTGGTGCGGGCCAGTCGCGGCAGATTCTGGCGCAGCGCATCCCTCACGATGGCAAACTTCGGCCCGGCGTCACCGGTCATTTTGCCCCACATCGAGCCTGAACCGTCGATCACGAGTTGTACACGAGCCGTGTCGGCGGCCACCGCCATGCCAGCCTGCAGCGACAGTGCCAACACCGACGCCAACACCAGAATCGCCGGCTTGCCGACGGCTCTGCTCGACGTCTTGAGGACGGACGCGGCTTCCGGTGTGCGCATCATATCGGGCGTATCCTTCCGCTGATGGTGGCAGCCATGTCAGATTGTACCTCAAGCCATTTTGCGATAGCGAGACTTAAACCAACGATCATGAGCACAGGACAAAACGCATGACGTCCCTGATCGATTTTCTACTCGCACGCCGCTCCGCCAAGCCGATCCTGCTCAATGAGCCCGGCCCGGATGCCGCCCAATTGCAGCAGATCCTGACAGCCGCCGCCCGTGTGCCAGATCACAAGAAGCTGGCGCCCTGGCGGTTCATCGTATTTGAGGGTGATGCGCGCCGTACCTTCGGTGAGGTGCTGGCTGAAGCCTGTGCCGCGGAAGAAAACGAACCGTCTCACATCCGCCTGGAGGCCGAGCGGTCGCGGCTGACGCGCGCGCCAGTCGTCATCGCCGTCGTCTCGCGCGTGGTGCCGAGCCCGGGCGCTCCGGAATGGGAGCAGATCCTGTCGACCGGCGCGGCGTGCTTCAACCTGTGCCTCGCGGCCAACGCACTCGGTTTCGGGACGAGCTGGATTACCGAATGGTACACCTATAGCCCCGGCGTCCGCAGCGCGCTAAAGCTTGCCGATAACGAACGCATCGCCGGCTTCATCTACATCGGCTCCGAAGCAGAGAAGCAGCCCGATCGCGACCGCCCGAACCTGTCCGATATCGTCACCCGCTGGACAGCCTAATCCCTCGCGAACCAACGCCCGCCAAAGGAGCTTGCCATGTTTTATGATTCAGTGGTCAACAAGCATGGCCTGCGGCACGATCCGTTCAAGGCACTGATCGTGCCCCGCCCCATCGGCTGGATTTCCACGGTCAGCAAGGATGGTGTCTGCAATCTCGGCCCGTACAGCTTCTTCAACGCGGTCAGCAGCAATCCGAACTACGTCATGTTCAGCTCCGGCAGTATGAAGGACAGCGTGCGCAACATCGAGGAAACCGGCGAGTTCGTCTGCTCGCTGGCCACCTGGGATCTGCGCTACGAAATGAACGTGTCATCGGCCGACGTACCGCATGGGGTTGATGAGTTTCCAATGTCCAACCTGACCACGGCCCCATCCGAGATGGTGAGGCCGCCGCGGGTCAAGGAAAGTCCGGTCGCCTTCGAGTGTCGCCATTGGAAGACGATCGTACTGCCCGCGGATGAAAACGCCCGTTCCCTCGAGCATTTCGTCGTGTTCGGACGAGTCGTTGGCATTTACATAGACGATGCGTTTATCAAGGATGGCATTGTCGATACTGGCGCCATGCGCCCGATCTCGCGGCTCGGTTACATGGATTACGCGGTGGTCAGCCCCGAAAGCGTGTTCACCATCCACCGACCGAAGATCGATGCGGACGGGAATGTCATCGCCGAGCGGGGCTGAGTTTCACCGCGCTGAGCGGCTTCATCTGAGCCCCTGGGAGTGCTCATTTCGAGCACTAGCGATTCGCACAGCATCAGCGAATCACCTATCTCGTTAGTATTAGGGAATCCAAGCGGATTTCGGGGGCAGTATTGCGTGCGTTCGCAGCTTCGGGGGGAGCATGCAGATCATTACGCTTGGCCGTTGCGCCGCGATCGTTGTTGCCATTGGCGGCATGATGGTGCTTGCGCCGGTCACCGTCGCTGAGCAACCCTCCTCCAATCTCGCGCCGAAATGGACCCCCTGGGTCGAATTCGGCGGCTTCTATGGCTCCGACGAGACCAGCCGCGGCGAAGGCGTCGTGTGGGCGCCGTTTGCTCAGGGACAGACCTCGCTGGTATTCGGCGAGGCGCGCGGCAAGATCTTCGAGAACGACATGCGCGAGGGCAACTTCGCGCTCGGCTACCGTCAGATGATGGCCGGCGGCTGGAACCTCGGCTTCTGGGGCGGCTACGACGTGCGCCGCAGCACGTTCGGCAACAACTTCCATCAGCTCGCAGGCGGCATCGAGCTGCTCAGCGACCGCTGGGACTTCCGCGCCAATGCCTACCTGCCGCTAAATGATAAAGAGAACGTCAGCACATCTTCCACGCCGTTTACGAGCACGATTGTAGATGTCACCGGACCGAACATCGGCCTGGTCACAACGTCGGGCATGATCACCAGCAGCATAGACGAAGTGGCGCTGTGGGGCTTCGATGCCGAGATCGGCACCAAGCTGTTCGCCACCTCTGACGACCTGCCCGGCCCGCGTCACGAGCTACGCGTCTATGCCGGCGCCTTCCACTTCGATCATTCCGATCTCGCCGGTTCCGTCACCGGCCCCAGGCTGCGCGCGGAATGGCGGGTCGACAACCTGATCGACCAGTGGCGCGGATCGCGGTTGACGTTGGAAGCGGAATATTCGCACGACAAGCTGCGCGATGATCGCGTCGAGGTCGGCGCGCGTCTGCGGCTGCCGTTCGGCGACAGCGGCGCGGGCTCGGTACCACGCCTGACCGCCCAGGAACGGCGCATGTCGGAAGGGTTGGAGCGCGACACTGACATTGTCACCAACTCCAAGGCGACTTCAACCACATCGGGCGTCTCCGTCCTCACGGAGGATGCCGAAGACGCGGAAACCGGCGTCCGCTTCGACCGCGTCGTCACCATCGATGCAACATCGAATCTGAGCACCGCCTCCAGTGCGGCCGGCGCCAACTCGCTGATCATCGCCGACGGAAGCGCAGGTAATTTCGCTGGCAATCACACGATCCAAGGGGATCAGACGCTGATGGGCGGCGGCTCCACCATCCAGTTGCGCGGTGCCACCTCGGGCGTCGTCGTCGACTTCACCGCGACAGGGAGTCGGGCCAACCTGACGAGTTCATTAGGCAACACCGTGACGATCGGCGGCAATAATGTCCATCTCGCCAATATCGATGTTTCGTCATCTGCCTTTTTATCATCGGCAAATGTCGTTTACATGGCCTCACAATCCAATGCCGTAATCACGAGACTGAATATCAGCGGCGGCGATGATGGATTTGCGATGACAGGGTCGGGCGCCAGCGCGCGTGTCCAGGACACAACGATTTCCGACGCTTGGGATGACGCCATCCAGATTACCGGCAACAATCAATCGCTCAGCATCCGGAATTCTGAGTTGCGCGATTCCGGCTATGGCGTCTATTTGATGGCCACGAACAGTACGCTGGATTTCGACAATATCAGGATTGCAAACATCTCACGCGTAGCGTTACTGCTGAGTACTGGGATAGGCAACACCCTGGCTCTCAACAATTCCAACCTGGTTGGACCTTTCGCATATCAGCCTCTCGCGATTAGCCATGGACTCGTAATTTCCGGCACAAACAACACGACGGATCCGACGACGCCGACACCAGGAATGTGTCAGTCCATAGGCCCATGGTCCGGCTCGTTCGAGATGAACGAAACCACGTATACACTGGCCGATTGCTGACGCCTGCCGCGGAACATTCCCGCGCCATCCGGATTGCTGGCCAAGAGCCCGTTTTCATTTTGCAGCGCACACCGACGCGCCGCCTTTGGTGGCGCGCAGCGGCTGCTTGGGCCAACGTCGCACTCGCCTCCATGACAGTTTTGTGACAGAAAGACCTCTTGAGCTGCATCGACTTGGGCCAGCTAGAGCCCGGCGTTGCAGCCAAGACATGATCTTATTGTCTGGGAGGACAAAAGGATGGCATTTCACTTTCGCGCACCGGCGATTGCCGTTGCGGGCCTGATGGCTTTTGCAGGCCTTGCTGCTCCGGCCTACGCTCAAGACGCCTGCAAGCAGCGTGGCTCGCTCGACGTCATGTATTGCGACGAGAACGGCGATCTCGTCGCCGACGCGCCCAAGGACGCGTCCAAGCTCAAGAACCCATCAACGCTGGTTTTCACCTATACGCCGGTCGAAGATCCGGCAGTTTATGAGAACATCCTGAAGCCGTTCACCGATCATCTGGCCAAGGTGACCGGCAAGCGCGTCGTCTATTATCAAGTCCAGTCGAACGCCGCGCAGATCGAGGCGATGCGCTCCGGCCGCCTCCACGTGGCAGGCTTCTCAACCGGTCCGACCGGCTTCGCCGTCAATCTCGCGGGCGCCATTCCGTTTGCTGTCAAAGGCAACGAGAAGGAACTGCAGGGCTATAATCTCATCGTGCTGGTGAAGAAGGACAGCCCGTTCCAGAAGCTGTCCGATCTGAAGGGCAAGAAGGTTGCTCACACCGCGCCTTCGTCGAACTCAGGTCACCTCGCACCGCTGGTGCTGTTTCCAGGTGAAGGCCTCGCACCAGACAAGGACTACAAGCCGCTGTTCTCCGGCAAGCATGACCAGTCCGTCATGGGCGTGAATTCCGGCGACTATGACGCTGCACCGGTAGCCTCCGACGTGTTCTACCGCATGGCGCGTCGCGGCCAGGTCTCGGAAGACAACTTCCGCATCATCTACAAGAGCGACCTGTTCCCCACCTCGTCGTTCGCCTATGCGCACGATCTTCATCCTGATCTTATTGAAAAGGTCCGCGAGGCTTTCTTCTCTTTCCGCTACACGCCTGAAATGCTGAAAGCGTTCGAGGGTGCGGACCGCTTCTTCCCGATCACCTACCAGAAGGATTGGGCGGCCATCCGCAAGATCGCGGAAGAAGCCGAAGGCGGCTACACCCAGAGCGGGCTGACCGCGATGGCCAAGAAGGAAGCCGACGCTGCTGCGAAGAAGGCTGCCGAAAAGGCTAAGAAGCAGTAAAGCCGCCGTCCGGGACCGCACGTTCTGGCGCCCTGATGCGCAAGACATCGCGCGGGGCGCCAGCCATCAGGCCAAACCTGCATGCGCGATCGCTCGGTCCCGCTCTTTATTGACGGACAAAGGATGACGTGATGACGGCAATGCAGCCGGCAATTTCCCACGCCGAAACGCGGGCCAGTCAGTCCGCGGCGGCCGTGATCCTGCGCGATCTGGTGGTCGCCTATCAGCCCGGCAAGCCGGTTCTAAAGGGCGTATCGCTGGAAATTCCCGACAGTTCAGTGACGGCGATCATCGGACCGTCGGGCACCGGCAAGTCGACCCTGATACGCTCGATCAACCGGTTGGTCGCCCCAACCTCCGGCGAGATCATCTTCGACGGCGAGAACATCGCCCGCATTCGCGGATCACGGCTGCGGGCGGTGCGCGCCAAGATCGGCATGGTGTTTCAGGAATACAATCTGGTCGAGCGCTTGACCGTGATGGAGAATGTGCTGACCGGCCGCCTCAGCGATTTGCCGGTGTGGCGCGTCTGGCTGCGCCAGTTCCCGGCCGACGATCTCAATCGCGCGTTCGATCTCCTCGCCCAGGTCGGCCTTGAAGGCTATGCCGCCCAGCGCGCGGATGCGCTGTCCGGCGGCCAGCGCCAGCGGGTCGGCATTGCGCGCGCCTTGATGCAAAATCCGCGATTGCTTCTGGCGGACGAACCGACCTCCTCGCTCGACCCCAAGACCTCGGTCGAAATCATGGAGCTGATGACCAGCCTGGCAC
>JAEZBU010000310.1 GCA_023426855.1 Pseudomonadota bacterium
CAAGGCGCCGAACTATCTGGCCCTGCCCAATGTCGTCACCGTTGGCGGGTCATGGGTCGCGCCCGCAAAGGCCATCGCTGCCGGCGATTGGACCGCTATCGAAACGCTGGCGCGGGAAGCGGCCGCCCTGCGTCGTCCCAGCTAACCGCCGAGAGCGTTATGGCGCAGAACATCTACGACACACCGGACTTCTTTGCCGGCTATAGCCAGTTGCCTCGGTCGGTGCATGGCCTGGACGGCGCGCCGGAATGGCCCGTCATTCGTGCCCTGCTGCCGGAAATGAAAGGACGCCGCGTCGTCGATCTCGGATGCGGATTTGGATGGTTCTCACGGTGGGCACGCGCGAATGGCGCCGCCACCGTCCTGGGGCTCGACATTTCCGAGAACATGCTGGCGCGCGCCCGCAACGAGACATCTGATCCCGGCATCCAGTACGCCGTCGCGGACCTCGACCGACTGGAGCTGCCCACCGCCGCGTTCGACTTCGCCTACAGCTCGCTGGCGCTGCACTACATCGTGGATTTCCGAAAGCTGATCGAAACAGTGCATCGGGCGCTGACGCCGGGATCGCATTTTGTTTTCAACATCGAGCACCCGGCTTTCATGGCGCCGACCAAGCCGGAATGGGTCGCGCATGACGGCCGCAGGATTTGGCCACTCGACGGATATCACCGCGAAGGCCCGCGGACCACAGACTGGCTCGCGCCCGGCGTCGTCAAGCATCATCGAACCTTGGCGACGACGCTGAACACGCTGATCGCAAGCGGCTTCGCCTTACGCCACATCGAGGAATGGCGGCCGTCGGAAGAACAGATCGCCGCGCACCCGGACTGGGCTGGTGAGCTCGATCGGCCCACGTTCCTGATCGTGTCGGCACAGCGATAGGCCGCGCTGCGCTACCTTCCCCGCCAGACCGGCTTGCGCTTCTCCACAAATGCGCGCTGGCCCTCGATGGCGTCCTCGCTCGCCAGCATACGCTCCGCGGCGGGATAGGTCGCCGCCATGGCCGTCTGCAAATCGGGATAAGCGAGACTTTGCAGCATCACCTGCTTTGACGCCTGCAGCGCCAGCGGTGCCATCTCCTGCAGCTCCGCGGCCAGCGCGCGCGCCCGCACCATCAATGCGGCGCTCGGCACCACCTCGTTGATCAGCCCCATCCGCAGCGCCTCGTCCGCTGCAATCCGGCGACCCGTCAGCACCAGCCCCATGGCCTGCTTCAACGGCAACTGCCGCGCCAGGCGCTGCAATCCGCCACCACCCAGCGCCGCCAAACCAACCCGCGGTTCGGGCAGCGAGAACTGCGCGTGCTCGGCCGCGATCACCAGGTCGCAGGCGATCATCAGTTCGACACCACCGCCAATGGCCAGACCGTTTACGGCGCAAATCACCGGCTTGAACAGATCGAAGCGCCGGGTCAGTCCGCCGAACCCCGTCGCGGGGTGATTATCGGCGTTGCTTTGCGACCGCGCCTTCAGGTCGCTGCCGACGCAGAAAGCCCGCTCGCCCGACGCGGTCAGGATCGCGACGCGCAGATCGTCATCGGCCGTGTAACTATCGAACGCCGCCGCCAAGGCAGCGTGCGCTTCCGGATTTAGCGCGTTCAGCACTTCCGGCCGGTCGATTGTGATCGTCATGACCGCGCCATCGCGCTCGACCCTGCAGGGCCCGTTTTCGCTCATGCGGCTACCCTCCCGACTATTATTTGCCGGGCAGCAAATCACACCGCCCATTGCTACGGCAAGGCTGCTGCCGGTTGCGTCGCGCGCGCGATCCCGGCATGCTGACGCAAAACCGGATCATCACGGCAATGCAGTCGACGGAGGAGTACGCCATGAGCGATGACGGCAAAACTTTGCCCGCCCATCCCAAGAGCCTACAGGGGCACACCATCCCGAAGGAGCGTCTGGAGCTTATTCCACCGGTCATCGCCGCGCTGTCGGAGACCGTGCTCAAGGTCGGCGATACCCTGCCGCTCGGCACCGATGCCGCCGATTTCGTCCGCGTGCTCGAAACCGAGGGGAAGTGACGCCATGGATCTCAAGTCACTCTCGGCCATCGATCTCGCCGACGCGATTCGCAACAAGAAGGTCTCCAGCGTCGAGGCGACGCGCACTGCACTCGACCGGCTCAAGTCCGTGCACGAGACCACCAACGCCGCGATTTCCTTCGATACCGACGAAGCGCTGGCCGCCGCCGAAGCCGCAGACACCGCCGTCGCAAAAGGCGCGGCGACCGGCCCGCTGCACGGTGTCCCCCTGGCCCACAAGGACATGTTCGATCGCGTCGGCAAGATCCCGAGCTGGGGTGCCCGCATCCGTCGCGATAAGCCATGCACCGAGCACAACACGCTGCTGGCACGCCTCAAGGACGCTGGCAGCATCGAGATCGGCGCCCTGCACCTGACCGAATTCGCGTTCGGTCCGACCGGCCACAACTACGTGCTCGGCCATGCCAAGAACCCGTGGGACACCACGCGCATCACCGGCGGTTCGTCGAGCGGATCGGCCATCTCGGTGGCAACCGGCGTTCTTCCGGCCGCGCTCGGCTCCGACACCGCCGGATCGCTGCGCCTGCCTGCCGCGGCCTGCAACGTCGCATCGATCAAGCCGACCTGGTCCCGCGTCTCGCGCGCCGGGGCCATGCCGCTGTCGTTTTCGCTCGACTGCGTCGGGCCGATCGCGCGCGATGTCCGGGATCTGGCGTTGCTGCTGCGGATCATCGCTGGCCATGACGTCAGAGACGGTTCCAGTTCACGCCGCCCGGTGCCGGACTATCTCGCCGCGCTCGACCAGCCGGTCGACGGCCTGCGCATCGGCGTCGACGAGCGGCTGATTGCCGACGCACATCCGGAAGTCCAGGCCCGCTTCGAGACCGCGCTCAAGCTGCTTGAGAAATCAGGTGCAAAGCGGATTTCGGTTCGCTTCCCGGACTGGAAGACGCTCGACCATCTCACCCAGCTTGTGCAGTTGCCGGAAGTCGCCTCGGCACATGGCCCCTATCTGCGCCATCGCGGGGAGGAATACGGTCCGCAGGTGCGCGCCCGGACGGAATTTGGGCATTTCATCTCGGCGCACGATCACCAGACGGCGATGCGCGCGCGCGGGACATTGCTGGCCAAGACGCTCGCCGAGACCTACGCGTCGTGCGACATGACCATGCTGCCGACATTCGCCGATCCGCTCCCGACCATTGCCGAACTCGACGTTGGCGGCGGGCCGAAGCTGATGGCCGCTATGGCGCGGGTGGTGCTCTACTGCCGCCCGGTCAATTACCTTGGCCTGCCCGCCCTGACGCTGCCGTATCCGCGGGAAAGCTACCTGCCGAACGGCTTCCAGCTCGTCGGCCGGCCTTTCGACGAAGCACGGATGCTGGCGCTCGGCAAAGCCTACCAGAAGCACGTTCCGGCCGAGGTGGTGAGTTAAGCGAGGGTGCGGCGACGGCTCTACGGAAACAGCCAGAGCAGCCCAACGGGTGCCAGCAGCAGAGCCAGATAAAGCCCGTAAATGTTCAACTGATACCTGCAATGGGCCCAGCCCATTGCACACCACGCGCCGACCGGCGTAGCGGCTGCCTTGCGCGGCCGCTCCGAGGCGACGGCCAACCTATAGTCGACGTCGCCGTGATTGAACGGGCATC
>JAEZBU010000065.1 GCA_023426855.1 Pseudomonadota bacterium
GCGCTGTTCCCATAGCCATCGACGAAGTTACCGGAACCTGTGCCACTGGAACTGTTGGCGCTGCCGTAGACCACGTTGCCGGACCACGAACCGCTCGAGCTATTGCCGTCGCCGTCAACCAGATTGCCCGATCCCGTACCGCTGGAGCTATTTCCGCTGCCGTTCACTGCATTGCCGGACAGACTGCCAGAGGTGGAATTCAGGCTGCCCAGGACCGCATTGCCTGATCCCGAGCCGCTGGCGCTATTGCCATCACCCGCCACCGCATTACCCGAACCGGTACCGCTGGAACTGTTGCCGCTGCCGACCACGCCGTTACCGGACAGGCTGCCGGAGGTGGAGTTCAAGCTACCAAACACGAAGTTGCCCGCACCCGTGCCGCTGGCACTGTTCGCATCGCCATCGACGACGTTTCCGGACCCGGTACCGCTGGAGCTATTGCCGCTGCCGAACACGCCGTTACCCGACAAGCTGCCGGAGGTTGAGTTCAAGCTGCCGAATACGAAGTTGCCGGCGCCCGTACCGCTCGCACTGTTCGCATCGCCGTCGACGACATTGCCCGATCCGGTGCCGCTGGAACTGTTGCCGCTGCCGAACACGCCGTTACCGGACAGACTGCCAGAGGTCGAGTTCAAGCTACCAAACACGAAGTTGCCAGCCCCAGTGCCGCTGGCACTGTTCGCATCGCCATCGACGACGTTTCCGGACCCGGTACCGCTGGAGCTATTCCCGCTGCCGAACACGCCGTTGCCCGACAAGCTGCCCGAGGTTGAGTTCAAGCTACCAAACACGAAGTTGCCCGCGCCCGTACCACTGGCACTGTTGGCATCGCCGTCAACGACGTTGCCGGAGCCGGTACCGCTGGAGCTATTCCCGCTGCCGAACACGCCATTGCCGGACAGGCTGCCAGAGGTCGAGTTCAGGCTGCCAAATACGAAGTTACCGGCACCCGTGCCGCTAGCGCTGTTCGCGTCGCCATCGACGACATTGCCGGTACCGGTGCCGCTGGAGCTATTACCGCTGCCAAAAACGCCGTTGCCCGACAGACTGCCCGAGGTTGAGTTCAAGCTACCAAACACGAAGTTGCCTGCACCCGTGCCGCTAGCGCTGTTCGCGTCGCCATCGACGACATTGCCGGTACCGGTACCGCTCGAACTGTTGCCGCTGCCGAATACGCCGTTGCCGGACAGACTGCCCGAGGCCGAGTTCAGACTACCGAACACAAAGTTGCCAGCACCCGTACCGCTAGCACTGTTCGCATCGCCATCAACGACATTGCCGGAACCGGTACCGCTGGAGCTATTCCCACTGCCGAACACGCCGTTGCCGGACAGGCTGCCGGACGTCGAGTTCAAGCTGCCAAACACGAAGTTGCCCGCACCCGTGCCGCTGGCACTATTCGCGTCGCCATCGACCACGTTACCCGAACCGGTACCGCTGGAACTATTCCCACTGCCGAACACGCCATTGCCGGACAGACTGCCGGACGTCGAGTTCAGGCTGCCGAACACGAAGTTGCCAGCCCCGGTGCCGCTAGCACTGTTCGCATCGCCGTCAACGACATTGCCGGAGCCGGTACCGCTGGAGCTATTCCCACTGCCGAACACGCCATTGCCGGACAGGCTGCCAGAGGTCGAGTTCAGGCTGCCTTGCACGACATTACCTGATCCCGTACCCGCCGCCGTATTTGCGTCACCCTCAACGAAATTGCCCGAGGCGGAACCAAACGCGCTGTTGCCGCTACCCGTGACTGCGTTACCGGCCAGCGTGCCGCTCGCGGTGTTCAGGCTGCCAACCACCACGTTGCCGGATCCCGTGCCGGTCGCCGTATTGCCGTCACCCGTCACGCCGTTACCGGACGCTGCGCCGAACGCGCTATTGCCGCTGCCCCTGACGACGTTGCCCGACAGTGGACCGACTGCACTGTTCAAGTCGCCGTTGACATCATTGCCCGACGCGAAGCCCGCGGCCAGGTTGGCAAAGCCCGCAATGCGATTGCCCGACAGTGCGCCGTTGGCCGTGTTGCCGTCACCCGTCACACCGTTACCGGACCCTGTGCCGGTCGTCGTATTTCCGCTGCCGTCGACGACATTGCCGGACAAGCTTCCGCTGACGGTGTTGTTACTGCCCTGGACATCGTTGCCAGACCCGGAGCCATTGATGCTATTGAAGCTTCCGTTGACGCCGATCCCGGACAGGGCACCGTAGACAGTGTTGTTGTCACCGGTCATGTTGATGCCCGCAGCGGTGCCTGTGACCGTGTTGTTACTGCCCGTCACAAGCAGACCCGCACCCGCGCCGATGAAGATGTTCGCCGGGCCGACCGAGCCAACGCCCGCGCCCGCGCCGATGGCCGTCGAACCGACACCGTTCGCGGTTGCACCTGCGCCGAAAGCCGTTGCGCCCTCACCGACCGACGTTGCAAACAAGCCGCAAGCCGTCCCGGTGACGCCCGTGGTACTCGCTCCGGCGTCGTTGACGCTTAGCGGATTGAGGAACCCGCTCGAATAAAACGTTACGCCTCCCACGGTTGTTTCGCTTCCCGTTGGACCGCCCTGCACGCATTCAAAGCCAGGTCCATCCGCCGCCTCAGCGCCTGTCGCGCCGAAACCGTTCGCTGCCAGTCCGAGAGCGATCGCACTGACCGATCCCAGCAAAGAGCTCAGAGCACTGCGCGAATGCGCAGCGCCTCCACGCAGTTTCGTCGCCATCCATCCCTCCGCCCGATAAATTGAAGCGGAGAATATCTACATCTTTAGGTTGCATAACATGGATACACTATCGCCACAGTTGAAACATAAATCAAACTGCACCCAAGGTTGCTCTTGCTGGACTTCCAATTATCTTTTATTTTTGCAAACAGATCGGCCGTTTTCGCATTCCCAGAAATGCAACTGGGAAGATCTCGCATCAACAACCCGAACCGAATGCACGTTTTACGTGCAGATGATTCGCTCAGCACACGTCAATTTTACAGGTCATGTATCGGGGTAATTGCGCCGCCAGACAGCCCGCAATTCGGGCACTTCATCAGCGGCCTTGGCAATAGCGATCAATCGCGGCGTGTTTGCCGCAAACCAGGCCCGCATCGGGAACCAGTGGGTCATCGCGCAAACGTAGATGTCCAAAGCTGAAAACCGCGATCCCAGAAACCAGGGCTGCTGTGCATTGGCATCTACCGTGCGCCAAAGGGTTTCCTTGTAGGCGGACACATTGGTGCGAAAGTCTTCGTGCCCATCTTTATCGGCCACGAACCGCGATGGATTATCGGCCAGCATGAACGTCGGGTAGATGTTGGCCACGATGAATACCAGCCAACGCAGGAATTGCGCACGTTCCGGCTCGCCTGGAGCGGGCACCAACTCGTGCCTCCCGGTCACGTCCGCCAAATGCAGCGTGATCGCGGCGCTTTCCGTCATGATCTGTCCGTCCGGAAGGATCAGCGTCGGAAGCTGCGTGACCGGATTGATCGTCGACAGCGCCTTGCGTGCCGTCTCGGAGGTGAACAGATCGCCGGCATCCTCCAGCGCGTAGTCGAGGCCATAGTAGGCCAGCTGAGCTTCGACGATGACCGAACCCCAACCGGGCCGTGCGTATAGCTTGTACATCTAAGGTCCCTCTCCTCTCCCGACGCAACATAAGGCATTGTCGGCGCTGTCCAAATTTGTGGCTGCTGCAGGCACAATGCAACCCGGCGTGCTTTGCTGCCGCCACATCCTGGACGTAGTGTCGATTCGTTTCACCGGCGTACCAATTCGTCAGACTGGGGGGATTCCATATGACGATTTCCAAAAGGGTGCTCGGCGTCATTGCGTGCGGATGCACAGCCCTGGCGCTTACAACGGTCGAAAGTGCCGCTCAGGCAGAGATCAAGGTGGGGAGCTTGGTCTGTCATGGCGGTGGCGGCGTGGGCTACGTGTTCACGTCTCAGAAGTCGTTCCGATGCCGCTTCGAGCCGGTCGGTTCGCGCAGATTGGAGCGCTATTCCGCCACCATCTCACGCATCGGCGTGGATGTCGGGGTCACCGGCCCGACGACGCTGGTATGGAGTGTGTTGGCATCGACGGACCAACTCAGGCGTGGCTCGCTGAACGGCGAGTATGCAGGCGCGTCCGCGGACGCTTCGATCGCGATCGGTGGCGGCGCCAATCTGCTGGTGGGCGGTTCGCGCGACTCCATCGTGCTTCAGCCGCTCAGCGTCCAGGGGCAATCCGGCATCAATCTCGCTGTCGGCGTTTCGAATATGTCGCTGCGCTACCGGCGCTGACACGGCGCCAGCTATCTGGTTGACTTTGCGCCTCTCGCGATCCTCTTGATCGCGGGAGTGCTATTTTGTGGCTTGCCAGGCTCGTGGTGTCCGATGTCTAATCCCGTCCTGATCGAACTGACGCGTGGAAGCCGGATTGAAAGCTGGCATCGCGGCGCGCTGGCCGTTGCCGACGCAGATGGCCAGCCATCGCTTGCGTTCGGAGACGTCCACGGGCCGGTATTTCCCCGTTCCGCGATCAAGGCCATCCAGTGCCTGCCGCTCATCGAAAGCGGTGCGGCCGACCGCTATGGCTTCGGCGCCGCCGAGATTGCGTTGGCCTGCGCCTCGCATAGCGGCACGGAGCGTCACGTCGCGGTTGCCGGACACATGCTGAAGTGCGCCTGCCTCGATACATCGGCACTCGGCTGCGGCGCGCACGAACCGCTCGGCCCCGCCGCCGCGCGCAAGCTGATCGAAGCGCGCGAAACCCCGACAGCCCTGCACAACAACTGCTCCGGCAAGCACGCGGGGATGGTCGCCACCGCGCAGCATCTCGGCGAGCCGGTCGCGGGTTACCTGAAGCCGGATCATCCGGTCCAGCTTCGCGCCGTCGCGGCATTGCAGGAGTTGACCGGCGAGACCATCGGCGCTGATCGGGTCGGTATCGACGGCTGCTCGGCCCCGAACTGGGCGGTGAGCCTCACCGGTTTAGCGCGTGCGTTTGCGCGGCTTATCAGCGGCGAAGGGCTATCCGTTCAACGGCGTGACGCCGCGCGACGGATTATGCAAGCCTGCTGGGCCGAGCCTGAAATGGTCGCCGGTCCCGGGCGGCTCGACACTGAACTGATGACGCGCTTTTCCGGCGCGCTGTTTCTCAAGACCGGCGCGGAGGGTGTCTATTGCGGCGCCATTCCCGGCAGTGGACTGGGCTTTGCGCTGAAGATCGACGACGGCGCGAAACGTGCGTCGGAGCTGGCGGTGCAGGCCGCGATCGCGCATCTCCTGCCGGCAGCGCGAGACCTGCCGCTCAGCGCCGTGCTGCCCAATTGGAACGGGTTGCCGGCTGCGGAAATCCGCTGCAGCACACCCTATCGCGATGCGCTGTCCAGGCTCGACTAACGATCATCCGACCCTGGCAGGCGGCCGGCCGAGCGTCGCGCCGATGATTTCCAAACTCCCCTCAATCGTGCGCGCCCACGTCAGCGCTGACGGCATGCCGCGCGCAGGCGGACCCTGCCGTGCCAGTGTCGACGGCAGATGCACGAAGCCGTTCTTCATCGGCCATGGTGCCCGGCGCGCCTGTTCGAGAGCGCTATAAAGCACCGCATTGCATAGATATCCGCCGGCATCGCGCGACAGCACCACCGGCAAGCCGCGATACCGCAGCCGCTGGACAATCAAGTTCGTCGGCACACTCGCAGCCAGGCTTTCCGGTCCTTCCAGCGACAGTGCCGCAGTATCGGGGAACCATCCGGCAGCATCCGGCAGCCACCGCGCCAGGTTCAGCCCGCGCGTCTCGATGGTGAAGCCGCTTGCCTTGCTGGAAACGCCGAAATGCAGCGTCACCGACGGCTTAAGCTCCTGGATCATTTCCGCGACCAGTTGCGGCCCAGCGCGCCATTGCGTCGGCAGTACCGCAAACTCGCACCGATATCCCGGCCAGCGACGGCGCGCGAGTTCGGCCAATTCCGGCACGAGTTGCGTGGTGGCGTTGTCCGGTACTCCGGGAAACGGCCCGAACCCGGTGATCAGCAATGTGGGTCGCCTGGCAGCCATACGGAGAAGAATAGCCCCGGACAGGATCGGCAGAAAGAGCAGCGCAGGCGTCCAGCGGTGTCGCACCGGCGCCGACGATACAGGCGGACTCATGCCTGCAGGTTCATCAGCCGCACCACCGTGTCCACCGCGCGGGTGGCAACCGTCCGCCCATGCCGCACATCATCTTCCAGCCCTTCGACCTGACGGCGGATCTCAGGGTTCGCCCTTACCGCCGCCAGCAGCCGCTCCTGCAGCATATCACGCATCCACGCGACGGCCTGATCCTGACGGCGGTTTTGGAACTCGCCGCTTTGCGTCAGCCGATCGCGATGCTCGCGGATCTTGCCCCACATCACGTCCAGGCCGCGGTTCTCGACCGCCGACGCCACAAGCACCGGCGGCAGCCAGCTCGCCGACTGGGGCGTAAGGATATTGAGCGCGCTTTGATAGTCGGCCGCGGTGCGGCGGGCGCGGTTCTGGTTGTCGCCATCGGCCTTGTTGATGACGATCATGTCGGCAATCTCGATGACGCCCTTCTTGATGCCCTGCAGATCGTCGCCGCCACCGGCCAGCATCAGCACCAGGAAGAAATCCACCATGTCGGCAACGGCCGTCTCGGACTGCCCGACGCCGACCGTCTCGACGATAACCACGTCGAACCCTGCCGCTTCCACCAGAATCATGCTTTCGCGCGTGCGCCGCGCCACGCCGCCAAGCGTGCCGGCCGTCGGCGAGGGACGGATGAAGGCGTCAGGGTTGGTGGCCAGTCGCGTCATGCGCGTCTTGTCGCCGAGGATCGAGCCGCCGGTGCGCCGCGAGGTCGGATCGATGGTCAGCACCGCAACGCGATGGCCCTGCGCGATCAAATTGAGGCCGAACTGGTCGATCATCGTCGATTTACCGACGCCCGGCACACCCGTCACGCCAATGCGCCAGGCGTTGCCAGTGAACGGCAACAGCGCTTGCAGCAGATCCTGGGCATGGCCCGCATCGGCCTCGCGCGTGCTCTCCACCAGCGTGATGGCGCGCGCAAGAACGGCACGATCACCAGCGCGAATACCCGCGGCCAGCTCATCGACGCTCATGATCGCGCGACCGGTACGCCCGGATGTCATCATTACCTCCAATCAGTTGGGGAGAACTTGGCAAGGATCACGAGTCTCGCCAAGCCCTGACATCCATAGTCTGACAAAAGTGCCGTCAACAGGCGGCCACAAGCCTCGGCTAGATGCCAACAGGTGTGGACGGAGTGCAGGTTGCAGCAGCCTATTCGCGCTCCTAAAGTGCATCGCGGTATGCCGTCTTTGAGGGGGACGTCGGATCATGGAGCTGTCACCAGTCGCGTACGCGGCCATCATCGCCTGCATCGGCGTGCTCACGTTCGTATTCCTGTGGCACTCGACCAGCGGATTGCCCGCACTGATTAAAGCCGCCGCGCGTATTTTGTTAATCGCCGTCGTGACGCTGCCGCTCGCACTTGGCCTGCTGACAAGTTTCAAATCGGAGCGCAGCCCGCCATTAAGCTCCTCTGATCCCGACCAATATGCGCAAGAAGCGCCTCCGACCCAGCGCGCGCCGGCATCGGTTCCACCAACCGACGCGGCACCGCCCCCCGATGAATCGACTCCGCCCGAACCCACCATGAGCGCGCCACCGCCACGGACCATGCAGCCGCGATCGGCGCAGCAGCCGAGCCCGCGGGACGAGCAACCCGACAGCGACGTTGTCGCCGGTGCACAACCGCCGACCGCTGCTCCGGCCCCGCCTCCAACGGCGGCGCCCGCCCCTGCCGAGCAATCCGATTGGGATATCGTGCCCGTCTACTACGGCACCGATCGCGCCAGGAGCACCGAGCAGCCGCGTATCGATTACGGCTCCGACCGGAACCGCCAGCTCCAGCTCGGCCAAGCGCTCGTTACCGTGCCGAAGTCGCATCAGGTGCCGAACGTCGAACGGCCGTGGGTGTACACCATTCCGTTCACCAACATCGTGATCTGGCGCGAGGCCGAAGACCCCAAACGGCACTTCACGATGAAGGAGATCCGCGAGCTGACGCAGGCGGAATTCGTCGAACTCGTGCGCAAGCGGCTTGAGGAATCCAAGGAATATAAAGACCACGCGCTGGTTTTCGTGCACGGTTTCAACACCAGCTTCGACTTCGCGGTCTACCGCACCGCGCAGATCGCCTACGACCTGAAATTCGACGGCGCGCCGTTCCTGTATAGCTGGCCGTCGAAAGGTCAGTTCGGCGTACAGGATTACAGCTATGACCGCGAAAGCTCCGGTGCTGCCGAGCCTTATCTGCGGCAGTTCCTGGAGATCGTGGCGCGCGAAACCGGTGCCAAGAGCCTCAGCATCATCGCGCACAGCATGGGCAATCAGCTTCTGCTGCCGGTGCTGCGCGACCTGAAGCGCTCCGCGCCTCCCGGCGTCGAAATTTCGCAGGTCATCATGGCGGCGCCCGACGTCGACCGTGACAACTTCAATTTCATCGCCAGCGAGATCAAAGGCATCAGCAAGGGCGTGACGCTCTACGCGGCCGCCAACGACCGCGCCATGATCGCCTCGCGCCGTTTCTGGGGTGGCGTGCCGCGTGCCGGCGACGTTCCTGAAACGGGGCCAGTGATCGTGCCGGGCGTCGACACCATCGACGTCACCGCGATCAACACCGACATGTGGTCGCTCAACCACTCGGGATATGCCGAGAAAACCACGCTGCTCGATGATATCAGGCAATTGATCCAAACCGGCAAGCGGCCGCCAAAGGAGCGCGTGCCGTCGCTGGTCGAAATCACCAACGCCAACGGGATGTTCTGGCGTTATCCGGCTCAGTAGACGCAGGCGGAGCGGGCGAACCTCGCTTCGCCCCTCTCGCGTACCGCTACCTCATGGATCGGCCAGTCGCAGCCGATCCAGGTGCTCACGATCGTGTCAGTCGGCAAGCGGCGGCAGCATTTTGCCGGGGTTCATGATGTTGAGCGGATCGAGCGCCTGCTTGATCTGCCGCATCACGTCCAGGCCGGCCCCGTGCTCGGCATCCAGATACTTGATCTTGCCCTGCCCGACGCCATGCTCGCCGGTGCACGTGCCTTCCATGGCAATCGCGCGCTTGGCCAGCCGATCGAGGAAGCCTTTCACCTTTGCCACCTCTTCCGGATTGTTCATGTCCAGCACGGGCGAGGTATGGAAGTTGCCATCACCGACGTGACCGACAATCGGCGCGATGAGACCGGTCCGCTCGATGTCGGCCTTGGTCTCCAGCACGCACTCGGCAAGCCGTGAAATCGGCACGCAGACGTCCGTCGCCAGAACATCGAGCCCCGGCCACGTCGTGCGCACCGCCCAATAAACGTCGTGGCGCGCCTTCCACAGGCGGCGGCGATCTTCCTCGCGTTCCGCCCAGTCGAAGCGGATCGCGCCTTCCCCGCGCGCGATCTCCTCGAACATGCGCACCTGATCCGGCGCCGACACCTCCGAGCCATGAAACTCCAAAAACAACGTCGGGCTTTCCTCGAAGCTGGTTTTCGAATGAACGTTGATCGCCTTGATCTGCAGTTCGTCGAGCAGTTCCATCCGCGCGATACCGAGGCCCAATTGAATGGCCTGGATCACGGAATTGCAGGCACCTTCGAGCGTCTTGAACGGGCATACGGCTGCCAGCGTCACCTCCGGAATGCCGTACAGGCGGACGGTCAATTCAGTGATCAGGCCGAGCGTGCCTTCCGAACCGATCAGCAACCGCGTCAGGTCATAACCGGAGGATGACTTCCTGGCTCGGCGCGCCGTGCGCACGATGGTGCCGTCCGGCATCACCGCGGTGATGTTGAGGACGTTCTCACGCATCGTGCCGTAGCGCACCGCGTTGGTGCCAGAGGCACGCGTCGCCGCCATGCCGCCCAGCGTGGCCTCTTCCGCGCCGGGGTCGATCGGGAAGAACAGCCCCATGTCGCGCAGATGGTCGTTGAGCTGCTTGCGCGAGACACCCGGCTGAACGACACAGTCGAGATCGCGTTCGTTGACCTGCAGCACCTTGTTCATGCGCGTGAAATCGACGGAAATACCACCCTGTGGCGCATTCACGTGACCTTCCAGCGAGGTGCCTGCGCCAAAGCCGATGATCGGCACGCGATGCTCGCGCGCGACCAGTACGATATCGCGCACCTCCTCGGTCGACTCAGGCCACACCACCGCATCCGGCGGCTGGTTTCCGATCCATGTGAGCGTGTGCCCGTGCTGGCGACGGATGGCCTCGCCGGTCTGAAGGCGGTCGCCAAAGCGCTGCTGCAGCACCGCAATTGCCGTCGCGATTTTGCTTTTGTCCTGTGGAGTGACGGCTGCCGCTTCCATTGTTTCTCACCTTGTTTGCACCAGCCTCTGCCGGCCGGATTGTAAAATCGCGCGGATGCTAATCGCGCCCGCCTTGCGATGCAATTGCTACGACCGACGTCTCGCTTTTCGCCGGTTTCTCACGGTCTCGAAGACAGTAATGGCGACGGATGCAAATGTCACATCAAGTGGAGAACCTAAAAATCAGTATGGGGAGTTCCTTCCGCCGTCATTTGATTTGCAGTACGAAAACGGATGGGGCCGCACCGGCTTCATGGGGATTTTATAGGGAGTTTCAGTCATGTCTCGGAGGCTGCTCATGGCCGGCCTCGCCATAATGGCGGCTGGCTTCGTTTCCGGAGCCCACGCCCAGCAAGCTGCTGGCGAAAAGTGGGTACTGATAGGAAAAGGTGAAATCGACGCGACCAAACAAAGTGGGTCGATCGATCTGTCCAAGGCTAAAGGCGCTTACAAATCCATCCGGCTCATCAATCGTCGCGGCGAGATCGACATCGTCAATGTCGATGTTCGGCATGCTGCGGGCGGCGGTTCGGCAGAGCGCCGGCCAATCAACCTGAAGGCTGGCGAGCGCACCCGGCCCATCGTTCTGAGATCCGAAACGTTCGTCGAGGACGTCACGCTATCGCTCAAGTCGCGGCCGGCCGGTTCACGCGCAGGGCTTGTCGAGGTCTATGGATTGCAAACCGCAGCCGGCGCCAAGATGGCTAGGCCCGCGAGCGGCAACCAGGTCGCCGCCGGAACCACCTCGTCTGATCGCAACACGTCGAAGCCCGGGACCGTCGCACAAGGCGGTGACGTCATGTTCGGCTTCCAAAGCGTTGGCTTTGGCGTCGATCGTGACATCGTGAAAGTCGGTGCTGAAGTCGGCAAATTCGATCGCATTCGTTTGCGCGTTCTCGAGAACGACATCCATCTCAACGAACTGAAGGTGATTTACGTCACCGGTGAGCCAGACGTCCTGGCCGTCAATGCGGACTTAAAGCAGAACACGCGCAGCAACTGGCTCAACGTCAAGGGTGATCGCTTCATCCGCGAGATCCAGATGAGCTATCGTTCGCGCCCGAATGTCAAAGGCATGGCGCGTGTCGAGGTTTATGGCGACTACGCCGCCAACTGGCTCGGACCGCAGGGCGAAGGCCGCAAGTACAATCAGGGCTGGGTGCTGCTCGGCGCCAAGACCGCCGGCTTCATCGGCTTCGACAACGAGGCGATCCAGGTCGGTCGCAACGAAGGCGGCTTCAAGCGCATCCGGGTCAACGTCAAGGATCGCGCCATCACCCTGAACGAGCTGCGTGTTGTTTATCGCAGCGGCTCCGAGGACGTCATCGCCGCGAAGTCGCGCGTGGATGCCGACAAATCCTACGGTCCTATCGACATCAAAGGCGGTTCGCGCGCCATCAAGGAAATCCGCGCCAAGTATCGCTCGCGCTTCTTCGATAAGGACGCGATCGGCAAGGGCGCGGCCATCGTCGAGGTCTGGGGCCAGCACTGATTGGCTCAGCACTCTGCGCGCTTTTTCCTGAGGGCCGCCCCGTGCGGCCCTGATTTCATTTCCTATATACCCAACGGGATCATGTGAACTCGTGACGGATAATGTTGAAATGATTGGAGAAAGCCGAATGCTCAACAAGATCGGACTGACCGCCGCAGCGCTTGGCATGCTTATGCTTGCCGCCCCTGCATCCGCACAGACCGGGCAGCCGCAAACGCAACGGGTCGCATCCATCACGGCCGAGCAAGCCATTGAAATCGCGAAACAACAGGGGCTTGTTACGGTCAAGGAAGTCGATCGTGACGACGGCAAGTGGGAAGTCGAAGGCACGGATGCGTCCGGCCGAGAGATCGAAGTCGATATCGAGATCAGCTCCGGCAAGGTCCTCAAGGTCGACCGCGACTGATCGGTCGTTTAATGCCATAGGTATCGCCTATGGGCTTATTCATGGCGGCCGGGCTTCCGCAGAATCCCGGCCCCTGCCATACTGTCGGCACTGACCACCCTACCCGCATTGGAGAAACCTGACGTGAAGACGCGCGCCGCCATCGCCTTTGAGAAAGCCAAGCCGCTCGAGATAGTCGAGGTCGATCTGGAAGGCCCGAAGGCGGGCGAAGTGCTGGTCGAGATCAAGGCCACCGGCATCTGCCACACCGACGAGTTCACGCTCTCTGGTGCTGATCCGGAAGGTCTGTTTCCCGCCATTCTCGGACACGAAGGCGCGGGCATCGTCGTCGACGTCGGCCCCGGCGTCACCAGCGTCAAGAAGGGCGATCACGTCATCCCGCTCTACACGCCCGAATGCCGCCAGTGCCCATCGTGCCTGTCACAGAAGACCAACCTGTGCACCGCTATTCGTTCGACTCAGGGCCAGGGCCTGATGCCGGATGGCTCCAGCCGGTTCTCATTCGAAGGCAAGCCGGTGCACCACTACATGGGCACCTCGACCTTCTCGAATTTCACAGTGCTGCCCGAGATCGCGCTGGCCAAAGTGCGTGAGGACGCACCGTTCGACAAGATCTGCTACATCGGCTGCGGCGTCACCACCGGCATCGGTGCAGTCATCAACACGGCCAAGGTGCAGGCCGGCGCGACCGCCATCGTGTTCGGCCTCGGCGGAATCGGCCTCAACGTCATCCAGGGCCTTCGCCTTGTGGGCGCCGACATGATCATCGGCGTCGACCTCAACAACGACAAGAAGGAATGGGGCGAGCGCTTCGGCATGACCCATTTCGTCAATCCGAAGGAAGTCGGCAAGGATCTCACCGCGCATCTCGTCAACATGACCAAGCGTGGCGCGGACCAGATAGGCGGCGCGGATTACACCTTCGATTGCACGGGCAATGTCGAGGTGATGCGGACGGCGCTAGAGGCCAGCCATCGCGGCTGGGGCGAATCCATCGTCATCGGCGTTGCTGGTGCCGGTCAGGAGATCAAGACCCGGCCGTTCCAGCTCGTGACGGGTCGCGTCTGGAAGGGCACTGCATTTGGTGGCGCGCGCGGCCGCACTGACGTACCGAAGATCGTCGACTGGTACATGGACGGAAAAATCCAGATCGATCCGATGATCACGCACACGCTGCCGCTCGAGAAGATCAACGAGGGCTTCGACCTCATGCATCAGGGCAAGAGCATCCGCAGCGTCGTGGTGTTCTGAGCGAGGCGCCCGGGGACGAGATTTCAAATCTGGCACGTTAAAAAGGGCCTCGCCGTCGGCGAGGCCCTACGTGTGTTGCGAACGTCTGCCATCGAAGAACTTCGGACTAAGGCCGAAGGTTTCGACGATAGCCTCGCGGCATTTCTGGTATTTTGAATTTGACCTCCGAAGTCCGTAACGGCCCAGAAGAAGACGAATGCATTTATCCGGACTTGGCGCCGCACAAAGTGCGTCATCCCAACAGCAGCCATTCAACAGACGCGCGTCGAGAATGCTGCGCTTAGCATCAGTAGGTCTGCTGCTGGGAGGTCGCGTCGGGCCGATTATCCAGCTAAATGGTTGATCGGAGTATCTTGTTCCAGAATCGCAGCACCAGTTACAGATTTGCTGCGACCGCTGATCTCCCAGATTGATCGATGAGGCGTGTCATGACCGACTGGACTGTTGACATCCCACTTCGTACGCCTGCTGAGAGGCCAGCATCGAAAGGCGAAGTTCAAACGGCAGGGATCGTTCTTGGTCAGCCTGGCATCCTGATTACGAACGGCACATCCGTAAGACTGAAAGTCACAGGCTTCCCGAGCAAAGAAGAAGCTCGACAAGCTTGCCCCCGGCTATGCTTCGGCCTTCGCTACATGAGCGTCCAAACGCCGATTGCCGTGCGGATGAATCTGACGCCTCAAGACGTCGTCTTCTCGAAAGACCCACGCGAGGCAGCAGCCAATGTATCCAAGTCTTTTGGCGGCACTGATTTCGGGACGGAAGTCCATGGCATCATGGAAGATGGCGCGCCCGCCATTTATCCTACGGGACAGAAGATCCTCATGCTGTCAGGTGGCGAAGTCACCCTGACGATCACAGGGATCGGCAAGCCCGAACAAGCCATGCTGTGGATCGCTGAGGGTGCAGATCTTGCGCAAGGCTGCGTGGATATTCCGGAAGACTTGGACACCGCCGTGGAGTTGTTCAACCTTTCCGGCTTCGAACGATCTCCCCGTGCCGCCTTCGTCGTTCATTGCACTGCGTTGGAACAGCTCTTCCGCCCCGAGAAGGTCGACACCGCGACACTGCAAGACATTCAACGTATGGAAAGCGAGCTCGATAAACGAGCTGCAACCGCGACTACCGAGCTCGACAAAACGAGGTTGGGCCGACTGAAAGGGCGCATCGGTATCCTCAAGCGCTACTCTATCGCTGCTAGCCTTCAGGAAGGTGTCTCCAGTCTGTTGGCACCGAAGGACCCTCAACGCGCTGAGCAGATCAAGGACGAACTTCGTGACATCTATAGAGCTAGAAACGACCTGGCGCATGCGGGTCGGGTAGATCTCGGGGACCTCCCTCGCCGCCTTCAGATCATGCTCAAAGACGTGATCCTTGCGCGCTTGCAGTCACTGCACGGGCGAACCGATACACCTCAATTCAAGGTTACCCAGACAAACAAAAGGGCGGCCGATGATGGCCGCCCTCCGACTACTCTATCCAGCCTTGACGAACGCTGACGTCGTCCGAACTACGCCGCCTGCTGAATTGCTGACAATTGCCAGCCGTCACTGCGCGCACGATCGTCACGGCGGAACGTCCACAACTCGACGGCTTCGGTGGCGCGAGTCTCGTCGCCGGAGACAACCCGGCCCGTTTCGCGCTCTACGGTCACGTCGATGTGGGAATAGCGCATGGCAACGGTGGCATACTCAGAACCAGCCTCACGCCACGCTTCCGAGACGTCACCTTGCAGCAGTTTCACTTCAGAAATGTCGTTGCGCACACCCTGCTTGGCGTTGTCGGACAGCTCCTGGCTGAAATACGACAGCATCTCTGGGGTGGTGATCGCGCCCAGTTTGTCGACATCCTCGCGGCTGTTCGCAGTGTGGATCTCGCTGAGCAGTCTCTCGAATGAATCGAGGTCAGCCTGGCTGACTGTCAGCGGGGTCGTCGCGGCAGGAGCGCCGCCCGTTGAGCCGAACGCCTGGCGTGTCGGCATAGCCATGTCACGCTGCGGAGCACGGCCGGCACCCGACGGAGCACCCGCACGCGCAAGTGCAGGCTGTCCACGGCTCCTGACGAACATCACCACGAGGTAGACGACGCCGGCAATAAGAAGCAACTGAAGCATAAAGCCCAGCGCGCTGGCCAAGGCGCCAACTCCAAAGATGCTTGCGAGACCCACCGCAAACAGGCTGCCCATCAGCAGGCCACGCATTCCGCCGAAGCGCGAGGCTTGGGCTGCTGCGCCAGAAGCCGCGCCCGGCTGTGCGCTGGCGGGAGCTTTCTGCGGGGTCATGGATCTTTGAATCGGAGCCGTTTTCGGAGCCGTATTGGTGGCGGGCGGCGTCATGAAGGTCTTGCTTCCGCGGCTACCGAAGCTCCGGCGAGCATCGGCCACGTCAGCAGCGACAACCGCGAATACCGATGCCAAGGCAACCACGAGAACGGACAAACGTAAAAACGACATTGGCTTCCCTTCGATTGAAAGGTGGCTGACAACGAACCACAAATCATCAGAGCGTATATAAGTATGCCTAGCGTGATTAACACGGTTGCCGCTCGATAGGAAGTGAAGCGGGCAGGCATGCCCGAGGTCCCCTGGCTCAGTGTCAACTGGGGGCCGAACGACATTCAAACCTGTTTGAATGAGAAGCGAAATGGGCACTTCCGGTCTGCCCACCAGTCGCGGAATTGCGACATGTGTGCACCGCCGCCTGGCGCTTGTCGTCTGACTCCGAACGAAGAATCGCCATAGTAGCCGCTAGAAGTCTCCGCCCTCCGCAAGACGATCAGGAGCATGCACGACGAGTAACCTCCAGCATCGATAGCTCGTCCGCTATCGTACGACTGGACCCCATCCCGATAAGCGAAAGGGCGGCCCGCGAGAGCCGCCCTTCCTGAATCTCGGTCGTTTTGCTGTGACGGACTGCTGGTATTAGACCGAGTAGTACATGTCGAACTCGACCGGGTGCGGTGTCATCTCGAAGCGCATAACCTCTTCCATCTTCAGCTCGATGTAAGCGTCGATCATGTCGTCGGAGAACACGCCGCCCATCTTGAGGAACGCGCGATCTTTGTCGAGGCTGTCGAGCGCCTCACGCAGCGAGCTGCACACCGTTGGGATCTCTGCCAGTTCCGCCGGCGGCAGGTCGTACAGGTTCTTGTCCATGGCCTCACCCGGATGGATCTTGTTCATGATGCCATCCATGCCGGCCATCAGCATCGCCGAGAAAGCCAGGTATGGGTTCGCAGCCGGATCCGGGAAGCGGATCTCGATGCGCTTCGCCTTCGGGCTGGAGACGTGCGGGATGCGGCAGGACGCCGAACGGTTGCGCGCCGAATAGGCGAGCAGAACGGGCGCCTCGTAGCCCGGGACCAGACGCTTGTAGGAGTTGGTCGTCGGGTTGGTGAAGGCGTTGATGGCCTTGGCATGCTTCAGGATGCCGCCGATGTAGAACAGGCAGGTCTCGGAGAGGTCGGCGTACTTATTGCCGGCGAACACCGGCTGTCCGCCCTTCCAGATCGACTGGTGGCAGTGCATGCCCGAGCCATTGTCACCGAACACCGGTTTCGGCATGAAGGTTACGGTCTTGCCGTAAGCGTGAGCGACGTTGTGGCAGACGTACTTGTAGACCTGCAGATGGTCAGCCATCGTCACCATCGGGCCGAACTTGATGCCGAGCTCGTGCTGAGCGGCAGCAACTTCGTGGTGGTGCTTTTCGACGGAAACGCCCATCTCGGACAGAACCGACAGCATCTCGGAGCGGATGTCCTGGCAGCTATCGACCGGCGGAACCGGGAAGTAGCCGCCCTTGGTGCGCGGACGGTGGCCCAGGTTGCCCATCTCGTACTGGGTGCCGCTGTTGGTCGGCAGCTCGGTCGAGTCGAGCTTGAAGCCCGTGTTGAACGGATCAGCGCTGAAGCGCACGTCGTCGAAGATGAAGAATTCAGCTTCGGGGCCGAAATAGATCGTGTCGCCGATGCCGGTCTGCTTCACATAGGCTTCTGCCTTCTTGGCGATGCCACGCGGATCGCGCTCGTAAAGCTCGCCGGTGGACGGCTCGATAATGTCGCAGAAGATCGCCAGCGTGCTCTGGGCGAAGAACGGATCGAGGTGCGCGGAAGCCGGGTCCAGGCTCAGCAGCATGTCCGAGGCTTCAATGCCCTTCCAGCCAGCAATCGACGAACCGTCGAACGCATAGCCGTCAGCAAAAACGCTCTCATCGATGCAGGATGCATCGGCCGTGACGTGCTGCATCTTGCCTTTGGTATCGGTAAACCGCAGGTCGACAAACTTGACGTCCTTGTCCTTGATCAACTTCAGGACGTCGGCTGGGCTTGCCATTCTACTACTCCCCTATGTCTAGGCTGGATTGTGAAAGTTGGTTCGTAAGCGTGAAAATGCAGCCACGCCGCAGCGGCCGTTAAGGCCGGTTGGTTGCGGCGCCTATATGGCTTCGGCTCCCGTTTCGCCTGTACGAATACGGATAGCCTCTTCGATCGTCGAGATGAAAATCTTGCCGTCGCCGATGCGTCCGGTTTTGGCAGCCTTCTGAATAGCCTCTACGGCCTTGTCGAGAAGTTCGTCGGCGAGCACGACCTCGATTTTCACTTTCGGCAGGAAATCCACCACGTACTCAGCGCCCCGATACAGCTCGGTGTGCCCCTTCTGGCGGCCGAAACCCTTGGCCTCAATGACGGTAATGCCTTGCAGGCCAATCTCCTGCAACGCCTCCTTCACCTCATCGAGCTTGAAGGGCTTAATGATCGCCTCGATCTTCTTCATATCCTCATGCCTCCCGTGACTGAGGCCAAACTCCTGATGGTCCGGCGCGCAGCCATTTTGACTGACACTCCATAGCACGCAGCGTGCCAAGTCGTTACCAATGCGTTTTTATCCCCAGTTGTCAGTAAGTTACAGACTTCCTCCGGCTGGACACGATGGCATCGTCGCGCGCAATATTGCCTACTAATTAGGCAATCTGCCTACAATGCCAGCATCCGCATTTCGTGCGTGATCGTCGATTGGGCATGCCTGCCTGTTGAATGCGCTGGACTTGTGACCGCCTGCCGGACTTGAATCTACCTCGTCCGACGGTGGGAGAACGCCCGTGCGTGTCATCAGCCTGGATCATCTCGTCTTGACGGTCACCGATATCGACAAGACCGTGAGCTTCTACGTCGACGTGCTCGGCATGACGCGCGAGACTTTCGGAGCGGACCAGCGCACGGCCCTGCGCTTCGGCACCCAGAAGATCAACCTGCATCTCAAAGGCCGGGAGTTTGAACCCAAATCGGAAACGCCAACGCCCGGATCGGGCGATCTTTGCTTCCTGGTTTCCGGCTTCAAGGACCTTGCCAAGCACCTCGCTGCCCATAAAGTACCTGTCGTATCCGGACCGGTGGCCGTAACGGGAACCATGGGTCCGATGATGTCGTATTATGTTCGCGACCCCGACCAGAACCTGATTGAGCTGAGCCATTACATCTGACTCGCCACCGCTCCCGACATTGCCAATTGCCGACGGGCTGGAACTGCTCACGGCCGCGCAGATGGCGCGCGCCGACACGCTGACCATCGAAGAAGGCATCCCCGGCACCACGCTGATGGAAAACGCCGGCATCGCGGTTGCCAGCGCGGCTCAACTCATGGTTCCGCCGGGCTCGACGATCGCGGTGTTGTGCGGCCCCGGCAACAACGGCGGCGATGGTTTCGTCGCGGCCCGGCTGCTCAGCGAGCTGGATTATGAAGTCACGGTCAGCCTGCTCGGCCCGCGCAAAGCGCTGAAGGGTGATGCCGCGCACATGGCGGATCTGTGGGACGGCCCCATTCAACCGCTCAGCTTGCAGTCAATCGAAGACGCCGACCTGGTGATCGATGCGCTGTTCGGCGCCGGCCTGACGCGGCCGCTGGACGGCATTGCCGCCAAGATCGCCAATCGTCTGGACGGAACCCGGCATCTGGTACTGGCCGTCGATGTGCCGAGCGGCGTGGACGGCAGCACCGGCGCAGTCACCGGCGTGGCAGTGAAGGCCCACCACACGGTCACGTTCTTCCGCCGCAAGCCGGGCCACCTGCTGCTGCCCGGACGACTGCATTGCCGAATGACCCATGTCGCCGACATCGGCATCGACCCGCGCGTGCTGGACGACATCGGCGTCCGGACGTTCGTCAACGACGCGGCGCTGTGGAGGGATCTTCTGCCCCGACCGCGGCTGCAGGATCATAAATACGCGCGCGGACATGCGGTCATCGTCTCGGGTCCGGCCTGGCACACCGGCGCGGCGCGACTGGCCGCCCGTGGTGCACTGAGGATCGGCGCGGGCCTCGTGACGCTGGCGTCCGGCAGGGATGCGCTACCGATCAACGCCGCGCATCTCACCGCGATCATGCTGCGCCAGGTCGACGACTGTGGCACGCTGGCCGATATGCTGACCGACGCGCGCTTCAACGCGGTGCTGATCGGGCCGGCGGCAGGCGTCAACGACGAGACGCGCGCCAAGGTGCTCGCTGTGTTGAAGTCCGGCGCGGCAACTGTTCTCGATGCCGATGCGATCTCCGTATTCGCCAAGGACCGCGATGCGCTCATCACTGCGATCGCCGGCAAAGATCGGCCCGTCGTGCTGACACCACATGATGGCGAGTTTGCGCGCCTGTTCCCGGATCTCAGCGATAGCCCCAAACTCGAAAAGGTCCGCGCCGCATCCGCTCTCACCGGCGCGATCGTCATCCTCAAGGGGGCCGATACGGTCATCGCGGCGCCGGACGGCCGCGCCGCCATCAACGACAACGCGCCGCCGACCTTGGCCACGGCCGGCTCCGGCGACGTGCTCGGCGGTTTCACCACGGGACTGCTGGCGCAACGCATGCCGGCGTTCGAAGCGGCCTGCGCGGCGGTCTGGCTGCATGGGGCGTGTGCGTCATCATTCGGCCCTGGCCTGATCGCCGAAGATCTGCCGGAAGAGCTGCCCGGCGTGCTCTCAGCTTTGTTCACGGACAGTACCGCGGACAGCTAGGCGATAGCGCCCGCGCTTGTGCGGAAAACGCCTTCAGGCATAAATTCCTCCATAAGCAACAAGCAAGACTCGAGGAAACTGCCATGAAGGGCGCTGTGTTCGTCGGCAATCGCGTGCTTGAACTGCAGGACTTTCCCGATCCCGAACCTGGACCAGACGACGTCGTGCTGGAGATTAAAGCCTCCGGCATGTGCGGCAGTGATCTGCATGCGTATCGATCTCCTGGCGGCGGTGCGGGTGTCGTCGCCGCGCTCGGTCTCGGCAGCGATGCGAAGCCCGTCGTTGCCGGACACGAACCGTGCGGCGTGGTGGTGGCGCGCGGCAGGAATGTTTCCGATACGCAGGCGAAAATCGGCGCGCGGGTGATGCAGCATCACTACCACGGCTGCTGCGCATGTCCCGACTGCGCGCAGGGCTGGTCGCAATTGTGCAAGAAGGGCCGCATGGTCGTATACGGCGTTACCGGCAATGGTGCGCACGCGCCCTACATGCTGGCGCCCGCACACACCGTCGTTCCGTTGCCGGATGAACTGTCGTT
>JAEZBU010000028.1 GCA_023426855.1 Pseudomonadota bacterium
AACGCGTGGCCGTTCTGATCCTCAATAGTTGCGAACTCGTGACGAAACCAGCGATCCGCAGTGGACATCCTATCGCACCCCCTGCGGCAGGACCGCGCGATTGCGACAAACGTACCCGCGAGAGGCGCCGGCGGGCTCTCGACCTGCCTGTTGCGCGATCGTTTGACCGACATGACCGGAACTTGGGCAGCCCTCGCAGCCTGTCCCTGCCCCGGCCTATGGAGGATCGACGTCACAAACCGTCACATCGCTCAATTTGATCTGCTGCATCACCTTGACGGGGCAGCCCTTGTCACGTAAATGATCGCGCGTGGCAGCGAGCCAATCTGGCTCGCAGACGATCTTTAGCGGGAGTAGCTCAGTTGGTTAGAGCGCCGGCCTGTCACGCCGGAGGCCGCGGGTTCAAGTCCCGTCTCTCGCGCCATTGTTTTCAATGGCTTAGATTTTCCCGCTCGATGCGGTGACACTTCCTGATCGGCCCCTGACGCGTTTGTGCGATTTTGCCCTCAGCTTGGCCCGTCCACGCTTCCGAGCATCATCGACGTCACGCACCGAGGCCAGTCAGCATTACTGGCCCGTAGGTCTTGTGCAGCCGGTTGGATGCCGACAGGCTGTTAGCCATCTTCGAAGACAGCTTCTCCGGCTTCGAGAAGCTTCGGCACAAGTCGCACTTTACAAGCCCTGACTGGCACCGCTTCACGATTGTCCAATCGGATTCTGTTACGGCTGAAAAGCTGGGAAAATTGCGCTTTATTCGAGGGGCAATAAGAGTTGCCCTGGAATTATGTCGCCGGAACAATCCCGGCTCTCTCCGACCAGAGACAAACCAGCATTCTCCAATACTTGCGCATTGACACCTGCAGTTCAGATCACCTGGGCACTTGAAGTGCGCTGAGACGCTTCAGGTGATCGGCGACGAATTGACGGGTGGGCTCATGCGTGAGGTTCAGCGCCTCATCAAACTTGGTTTTGGCCTCGCCGATCATCACTTCCGGCCCATTGACCATGCGCGCGTCCATATAGACGAAAATCTGGCGCAGATGGTGATTGGCGAACGCGGCCCCAAGTGAACCGTTGCTCACGCCCATGATCGCCAGCGGCTTACCGGAGAATGGTTGCGCGGGCGGTCGCGACGCCCAATCGATGGCATTCTTCAACATGCCTGGAACCGAGCGATTGTATTCCGGTGATGCAATGAGCACGCCGTCGGCGGCCCGGATCGCATCGCGGAATTTAGCGACTTCCGGCGGATATCCGGCGAGACGAACATCATCGTTATATATCGGGATGCGTGAGAGATCGAAGATATCGATTTCCATATCCGATGGCGCGAGTTCGCGCGCGGCACGCAGGAGCGCTGAATTATAGGAGCGCTCACGCAGACTTCCGGAGATGCCGAGGATCTTCATGCGCGTTTCTCCTTAGCTAAGCCGTGATACCAGGCCGGATAGATCACCGATAATGCGGCCTTCGCGGATCGGAAGGCAGTCATGGGGAAACTCTTGCACAATCTCCACCGATTGCGCGACGAGGCGGTCGTGGAAAGCTTCGAGGGACGCCATCATCGGTGCGATGTACTGGTCGTGCAGCACGAGCAGCGACCAGTCCTGCGCGGCCAACGTACGTTCGGCACGTGCCGCCCACCCCGCACGCATCTCACCCCAGTCCTGGGGCACGTTATTCCAGGTTACGACGCTGTAACGATGGTCAGCCAGATAGTCGACCGCTGCCACGCTCAACACATGAGGCCCAAGCGCGCCGCCACCGTTCGGCCGGAAGAACTTTCGAGGATGCGCGAGCGCGCCCAGCAGATCCTGCGTTTCGCCGATTTCCCGGCTCATCCGTGCCGATCCGCCGTCGAGCCCCAGCGGATCGCCATGGGTCAGCGTATGGTTTCCAATCCAATGCCCCTCGGCATGAGCACGCTCAGCCAAACGCCGCGCCACCGGGTCCTTCAAGCGCTCACCGACGACGAAGAATGTCGCACGAATGCCGCGCACAGCCAGAAAGTCGAGCAGTTTATCAGTTGCGCCCGGCCACGGACCATTGTCGAAGGTGTACGTCAGACGCTTCACGAAGGCTCACTTCACCGCTGGATCCGTTCCCCTGCCGCGCGCGTGGTGCGATGCCTCAAAGCGCGGCGCGCACAATTGCGGCGCCGTCCGCCATCGCCTTGAGCTTTCCGAAAGCCACATCGCGCGACATATATTTCATGCCGCAATCCGGCGCCGCGATGAGGCGCTCTGCCGGCAGATACTTCAAACCAATGCGCAGGCGTTCCGCAACTTTCTCCGCGGTCTCGACCCCAGGATCACCGAGATCGATGACGCCCAGCATGATCGACTTGCCCGCAAGATCCCGTAGCACGCCGAGGTCGACCTTGGGCTGCGCCGCTTCAATGGAGATCTGGTCTGCCGTCGTGTCGGCAAGCTCGGCGAGGAAAGCGTAACCGCTCGGCTTGCCCGATACGAGATGCGCGTAACCGAAACACAGATGCACCGCAGTCGTCGCCGAAAGGCCTTTCAATGCGGCGTTGATCGCCGGTATGGCCACGCGCTTTGCGGCTTCCGGATCCTGCCGTAGCCATGGCTCGTCGAGTTGGATGATGTCGGCGCCAGCCTTTTCCAGCTCCTTCGCCTCGGCGTTCAGCGCCGCGGCAAAATCCATCACCATCTCATCGGGATCTTTATAATGCTCGTTGCGGCACTGGCGCGACATGGTGAAAGGACCAGGCATCGTGATCTTGATGGTCCGGTCGGTATTGCGGCGGAGAAACTCGACGTCGCGCACTTCCACGGCATGTCTGCGCTGTACCTTCGAGACGACGCGCGGCATTGCACCCTGGCGGCCCGTCGGCATGGTCACAATCGCCGGGTTATGACTGTCGACGCCGTCGAGCTCAGTAACAAAGCGGTTCGAATAGCTCTCGCGACGGATCTCACCGTCGGTCACGATATCGATACCGGCCCGTTCCATGTCGCGGATGGCAAGCACTGTCGCGTCATCCTGCGCCGCTTCGAGATGGCTTTCCTCGATCCGCCATAGGTCCGTCATCCGCACGCGCGGCACCGTCTGGGACTTGAGCTTCTCGCGATCGACAAGCCAATCTGGCTGCGGATAACTGCCGACGACGGTCGTGGGGATCAGTTTCTGCATCGGGGCTACTCCCTGGATCGTTTTTTAATTTTATCGATTGCGGCGGGTGCGGCGCGGACCCGCCAGTTCCATTTCCGCGTCCGCCACGGGCTTGAGCCGGGATGCAAGCCCAGACTTGCCGACAGACGGCTGTTTGCGCTTCGCAGCAGAAGCGCCGCCCAGGTTGGCGACGATACTCTGCCGCAGCAGATCGCCGGTCAGCGTGTAGTGGTCGACAATGAGACGGACCGCCAGTTCCGCATCCTTGCGCAGCACGGCATCGGCGATCGCTTCATGCTCTTTGAGCACATCCGGGCGTTCGCTGTTGCTGAGCCGCGCGATGTAGCGATAGCGATTGTTTTCGTCATAGAGCTGATTGCACAATCGCAGCAGCGTGGTCGAGCCGCACGCCGACACAAGGCTGACGTGGAAATCCTTGTGCGCGCGTTCCCACTCCGCATTCTGGGCATGGCCATCGTTCGGCGCCACGCGCGGCGTGCTGGCCAGGCGATAGCGCGCGAGAACGATCCGCTCTTCCCAGTCTCGACCGCCATGGCGCATGGCAAGCCGCAGCGCGCGCTCCTCGATCCAGCAGCGAATGGCGAGCAGCTCTTCAAACTCGCTCGCACTTGCTTCCGCGACGCGAAAGCCCCGCTGCTCAAAGCGTTCGACGAGCCCGTCGGCCGTGAGCAGGCTGAGTGCCTCACGCAGGGGCGTCGCGCCGGTCTCGTATCGCGCCTTCAGGTCTTCGATCTTCAGTTTGGAGCCAGGCGCGAACACGCCCTGGATGATGTCGTCACGAAGACGACCGTAAAGTCGGCCGGTGCGTGACCGGCCGGGCTCCTGACTGAAAGCTTCGCGCGTCATGGGGGCCCTTATGCGATGAAGGCCGAGTCTTCCGCTTCGGCGATGATGCGGTTCGTGAGCGTGCCGATGCCATCAACTTCCACGGAAATTTCGTCTCCCGGGCGCATCCATACCGGTGGTTTGCGCGCATGACCGACACCTTCCGGCGTGCCGGTCGCGATGAGGTCACCCGGCTCCAGCACCATGATCTCCGACAGAATGGCAATGGTGCGCGGCACGCTGAACAGCATGTGCTCGGTGTTGGAGCTCTGCATGACGGTGCCGTTCAGACGCGAACGGATGCCAAGCCCGCGCGCGCCTGGCGGCAGTTCGTCGGCCGTGACGATCCAGGGACCGAGCGGACCGGTGCCGTGGAAGTTCTTGCCGGCAGTCCACTGCGCGGTACGGCGCTGGTAATCGCGGATGGAACCGTCGTTGAACAGCGTGTAGCCGAAGATGACGTCCAGCGCGTTTTCCTCGCGCACATGGCGGCACCGCTTGCCGACCACGATGACGAGTTCCGCCTCATAATCGAAACGTTCCGAGGCATGCGGTGCAATCATCGGATCTTCCGGCCCGATCAGCGAGCTGTTGGCGCGCATGAACAGCGACGGATAGTCGGGAACATTGTGCCCGCCTTCCTTGGCGTGATCCGCGTAATTCAGGCCGAGGCAGAGGAATTTGCCGGCATTCGGTAGCGGGGACAGAAGACGGCATTCCGCGCGCGGTAAACGCGGCGCGCTGGCGTCGGCCACCAAACCTGCGGCTTTGCTCTGGAGATCTGCGTTTTCAACGATCGCGCGCACCGAGTGCGCCTGACCGGCAACTGCGCTGAGATCAACGATGTCGTCACCGACGACAGCGCCCAACCGAGCTTTTCCGCTTTCTTCGAATGCAACGTAGCGCATGTCTTCCTCGATATCGGCGCCTTTTGAATGCGCCCTCACCTTGCACAAACATCAACGCGAGAAATATCGATATTTCGACTACTGGTCAACAAATCTGATTTAATATCGATATTTCTTGACCATCTTTCGGCGCGGACCTATCGTTCCGTTACGGAGCAAATGCGACCTGGCGCAAAGCTGGGCGGAAAACAAAACTCCGGGAGGAAACATCATGTCGGGTTTTGCGAAGCTTTTGTTCGCATTGGGCACGCTGGTGGCTCTGCCATCCGCCGCGATGGCCCAAGGCAAGATCACCGTTGGCATGGCGAGCGGTGTCAATCAGGTCCCATCTCTCGTCGCCGCGCAGGAGGGCTTCTTCAAGGAGGAAGGCCTCGACGTTGAGCTCAAGCCTGTCGTTCGCGGCAACTTGGCGGTCGAAGCCATCGTTGCGGGCTCCATGCAGTTTGCGGAAGTTTCGGACGTCGTGCTGTTCACGGCCGTCGACAAGGGCATCCAGCTGATCGCGATCGGTGCAGGCTCGCGCGGCTTCACCGGCAAGATGGTCGGCTCGAACGAACTCGGCGAGATCAAATCGCTTGCCGATCTGAAAGGCAAACGCATCGGCATCCAGGTCGGCACCGGTGTACATGGCGTGTTCCTGAACCTGGCGAAAAAGGAAGGCCTGAAGGAAAGCGACTTCCAGATCGCGAACGTTCGCGTCACCGACATGCCGACGGCCATGGCCTCAAAAGGTACGTTCGACGCTGTGCTTGGATGGGATCCGATGATGCAGCGGATCGTCCAGGGCGGCCACGGCAAGGAAATCATCAGCGCCCGGCAGTTCCAGGAGCGGGCGGAAATCACCTACCCGTTGGTTCTGGTTGCCGACAAAAACTACATCGAGAAAAACCGCGATACCGTCCAGCGCTTCGTCAATGCTTATGCGAAGGCCCACAAGTGGATTCGCGCAAATCCGGATGGCGCGCTGAAGATCTTCTCCAAGACAGTTCGCGATGCGGGTTCGCCGCTCGATGACGAAACCATCAAGACGATGATGTTCGAGGTCGACAAATTCACCGGCGTCAACTTCATCGCCACCGATGCGAAAGAACTCGGTGGAACGCGCGACGCACTTGCCGAGGCGGGAACCATCAAATCCAAGCTGGATTTGGATGCCATCCTGGATCGCAGCTTCGGCGACAAGGCTGAAGCAGCAATCAAGTAACAAACGTCAGAACGCAACAGGACGAAACCCGTCGATGGCGGCACTGGACACCGACAGCCGTGTGGCTCGAAGCCTTTCGGCGGAGGAAATCCGCACCGGAGGGGGCATTGCGAATGGCCTGAAGAACCTTGCGTTCCTGGCCGCCCCCCTCATCGTTCTCGTCATTCTCTGGGAGGTGGCGGCACGGCTCAGCGGCATGCCCGCGGCGCTGTTTCCACCGGCCAGCGCAATCTTCTCCGCGCTGATCCGCATGGCCGAGCAAGGTACGCTGTGGAACGACATCTGGGCTTCGCTCCGCCGCCTGCTGGAAAGCGTTTTCATCGGCTCAATTGCCGGCACCATCATCGGCGTAATGATGGGTTACTTCCGCATCTGGGAACGGATCCTCGCCGCGCCGCTGAACTTCCTGCTGGCCATTCCCGGCACGGCGTTGTTTCCACTTTCGATGATCTGGTTCGGCCTGACCGAATTCGCGATCACCAGCATTCTGATTTACGAAGTGGCGCTGACCGTCACTCTCAACGCCTGGACTGGCGTCAGGACAGTAGACGGATCGCTCATTCGCGCAGGCAAGGCCTTCGGAGCCACAGGACCGTCGCTGTTCTGGCGCGTACTGGTTCCCGCCGCCTTGCCGTCGATGATCGCCGGCTACAGGCTGGCGTTCTCACGCTGCTGGCGCATTCTGATCGTCGCCGAAATGCTGGTGTCGGTGAGCGCCGGTCTCGGATACCGGATCTATTGGGGCCGTGAATATTTCAACTCCGATGTTGTTTACGCCGGCCTCCTGGTCGTCGGCATCGTCGGACTGCTGATCGAGCGCGTTTTCCTGCGCGGCCTGGAAGTCGCAACCGTCGAACGTTGGGGCACGGTGAGGGACACAAACTGATGGGCGAACTGCGCATCGATCGTCTCAGCAAGACCTACGCGCGCCGCGAAGGCTGGAATAGCACCCGTTATCTCCGCGTGTTCGAGGACATCTCATTCACGGTGCGCGATGGCGAGTTTGTGAGCATCATCGGCTCGTCCGGTTGCGGCAAGTCTACCTTGCTCAGCATCGCAGGTGGACTGTCGGAATCTTCCGGCGGCACCGTGAGTGTCGATGGCAAGGAGGTACGTGGTCCGGGTCTCGACCGGGGCATCGTATTCCAGGAATTCGCGTTGTTTCCGTGGCTGACCGTGATGGGCAACATCGCCTTCGGTCTCAATTCCAAAGGTCTGCCGAAAGCCGAGCAGACCCGCCTTGCCCAGAAATACGTGAACCTCGTCGGCCTCTCCGGCTTTGAGGATTATCACCCGCACCGGCTGTCTGGTGGCATGCGTCAGCGCGTGGGACTTGCACGGGCCCTCGCGATCGAGCCGTCGGCCCTGCTTATGGACGAGCCGTTCGGTGCCCTCGACGCGCAGACGCGTGAGGCCATGCAGAATGCGCTCAGCGACATCTGGACCACCACACGCAACACCATCCTGTTCATTACGCATGATATCCGCGAGGCGATCTATCTGTCAGATCGCGTGCTGGTGATGAGCGGCCGGCCGGCGCGGGTGTCGCTGGAACTGAAGATCGATCTGCCGCGCCCGAGGCGCCGGCACGATGCGGTGTTCCAGGAGTACGAAGCGCGCCTCGAAGCTGCGATCGGCCATCATCACGATAACAAAGCCGCCTAGCGCGGCCCCGGCCATAGGCGGTCAGATCACTCCGGAGTACCCAAGGTCATGCCCGTTCCGCAAACCGAATTTAATCCGCCGTTCAACATTACGCGCGCAAGCCACATCCGGCTCACCGTCCGTGATTTGCCGAAAACGCGCGAATTTTACACCGAAGTCATCGGCCTGATGGTGAGTGACGAGGACCGCGGCGTTACGTATCTGCGCGGCACCGAGGAATCCTGCCACCACAGCCTGGTGCTCAGGGCGACGGATGAAGCGCCGGTATGCGAGGCTCTGGGATTCCGCGTGTTTCGCGATGAGGATCTGGACGCAGCCAAGACATACTTCGACAGCAAGGGCATAGAGGCACGCTGGGTGGAGCGCGACTTCCAGGGGCGGACACTGGAGCTGCGCGATTTTACGGGCATGCCTCTTGAGCTGTGCGCCAGCATGCCGACCCTGCCGAGATTGCACGACCGGCCGCATCTTCATCGCGGTGCCGGTGCGCTACGCTATGATCACGTGCAGTGCCTGATGCCGGACGTCCCGACCGCGGGCCGCTTCTATACGGATCTCGGATTTCGCATCTCGGATTATTTCGT
>JAEZBU010000191.1 GCA_023426855.1 Pseudomonadota bacterium
CGCGCGCGAGATAGTCCTGATCCGCCAGCGCTGCAGCGGCTGCCGCATGCGCCATGCGATTGACGCCGAAGTGGTTGCGGATCTTGTCGAAGGCGCGGATCAGGTTTGCCTCGCCGATGGCGTATCCAACGCGCAGGCCCGCCAGCCCATAAGCCTTGGAGAAGGTGCGCAGGCGCAGCACCTGCGGGTTCGAGACGTCGATTGGCGGGATGGCATCGGCAGGTGCGGTGTCGGAATAAGCTTCATCGAGCAAGAGCACCGCGCCGCCGGGCAGGTCTTCGATCAGCCGTTGTACGTCGCGTGCCGACCACCACGAGCCCATCGGGTTATCGGGATTGGCGAAATAGACGAGCTTGGCGTCCTCGCGTTTTACGGCGTCGATCAGCGCTTGCGGGTCCTCGCGATCGCCGGTGTAGGGCACACGGACAAGCTTTCCGCCGAAACCCGCCACATGGAAATTGAACGTCGGATAAGCGCCAAGCGACGAGATGACGGCCTGACCCGGTTCGATGACCATACGCACCGCGTAACCGAGCAGCGCGTCGATGCCCTCACCGACCACAATGTTCTCCGGCTTCACGCCGTGATGCCGCGCCAGATCGCGCTTCAGGTCATGGTTTTCCGGATCGGCGTACATCCAGCATTCGGCAGCCGCGTTTTGCATCGCCGCGATCGCCTTCGGCGATGGCCCGAACACGCTTTCATTGGCGCCGATGCGGGCGCGAAAAGCGCGGCCAGCCGCGCGTTCCTGCGCTTCGGGACCGACGAAGGGCACTGTGGCGGGCAGGCTTTCGACGAGCGGGGTAAAGCGGGGGCCACGGGTCACGGACAGGCTCCTGGTGCCAGAGAACTCAGATGAGGCCGAGGTCGGCCAATTGCTTGCGCATTTCGGGCGGCATCTGCGCGAGGCCTGCTGCCGTCTTGGCGTCGAGATCGCCGGGCGCGTCCTCGGCCGTCAGGTAGCGCCAGCCCTGGAAGGCGCGACGCGGGGCCGGCGATGTCGATACCAGTTGCGGATCGAGATAGACGAGACAGCACGGCGTGCCATCCTGCTTCTGGCCCTCGCCGAAGCCGGTGATGCGCTGTCGCGCCTGGATCGCGCCCTTGATCACCCAGTACAGCGATCCGCCCGCGAGCAATTCGGCTTGCCGCTTTGGAACCATGCGTGTGGCGTGAAACAGGCGCGGCTTCTCGCCGGCTTTGCGCTGTGTCGCGAGCCGGTGCTTTTGCCAATGCGCCAGATCGTCGATGCTGTCGACGCCGACGCAGAGTTTGATCATGTGCAGTGTCATCGGTCGACACCCTTACATGCGGAGGTAATTTCGTTAAGCAGGTTTGGCGGTTCTCTACACTGGGCGGCGTTGTAAAGCGAGTGCGAGGATGGCCGATGCCCGGCACGGTCCGTCGGTGGCGCGAAAAACTGTTTCGCCACCGCAGGATAGGTCGTCGCTTGTTCGGCACTTGCAGTTCCATATTCAAATTTGCGAATATGCAGCCGGTTTGCGCCGCCGGGCGCGTCATAGAAGAGATTCTCGATGACGGCCTTGCGCCAGCTTTTCCTCGACCATGGCCCGATGGCGCTCACGGTGAGCGGATTGGTGATCGGATTCCTGTTCGGTGCCATCATCTACAGAACCAACTTCTGCACGATGGGCTCGATTTCCGACATCGTGTCCTTCGGCGACTATCGCCGCTTCCGCGCCTGGGTGTTGGCTGCCGCGACTGCGCTTCTGGGTGCGCAGGTCTTGCAGTATCTCGGCGTGGTCGAGCTTTCGCGTTCGATGTACCTGGGCCCGAACCTGCATTGGGTGGGGAATATCCTGGGTGGGCTCATGTTCGGCTACGGCATGGTGTTTGCCGGTGGCTGCGCCAGCCGCAATCTGGCCCGCGTCGGCGGTGGCGATCTCAGGGCGCTGCTGGCACTCATCATCCTCGGCATCTTCGCCTACATGACCATGGGCGGCGTGTTCGGGCCGGTGCGCGTCTGGCTTGAACAGGCGAGCGCCATCGACATGCGTGAACTCGTCTCGCCAAGTGCGAGCCAGGGGCTTGACCATGTCCTCGGCGCACACTTTGCGCTGACGCCGGACATGGCGACGTTGGTGGCGGTCGGGTTGGTTGCTTTGCCGGCATTCCTCTACTGCTTCATGGATGCGCGATTCCGCGGCTCGCCCGTGCATATCTTCTCCGGTATTGGCGTTGGGCTGTGCGTTGCGGCCGGATGGGCCGCGACGGGGCTCGCCTTCGATGAACTGGCCGATCGGCCGATGGCGCCGATTTCGCTGACCTACGTCCGCCCGACCGGTGATACGCTGGAATGGCTGCAACGCTACACCGCGCTGGGGCTGCCGAACTTCGGCGTCTCGACGGTATTCGGCGCGGTGCTGGGCGCGTTCTGCGCGGCCGTGCTGATGGGGCGCTTCAGGATCACCGGCTTCTCCGACAAGAAGGATACGGTGCGCGTGCTGTACGGCGCGGCGCTGATGGGCATGGGCGGCGTCATCGCGCTGGGCTGCACGGTTGGTCAGGCCGTTACCGGCGTTTCGACCCTGGCGATCGGCTCGCTGCTGACTTTCCCGTCGATCGTGATCGGCGGTTTCGTCGGCATGAAGGCCTTTGAGCGGCTGATCATGGCCGAGGCCTAGCTCACAGGTTAGCGGACCTCGATCCGGATTGCCGTGCGGGCGTGATCTTCCGGGTTTGGCCGCTCTATCTTGGGCGGCGCGGCGGGCTGACGGCGACGCACCGCGCGGCCGCGCGCCCTGCGGCGCTCGGCTTGTCGTTGCGGCATGGTTTTCCGCTCCCAGGAGCGCAGCAGGAATGTGCGCCAGTCGCCGAGCAGGGTGAATCTTTGCCGCTCGAAATCCTGGTGGATGTTGTCTGCGATCTTGGCGCCCACGGTGCACACGCCGACCACGGTTTCGGGGCCGGGATCGTTGAGACGGAATTGATACGCGGCAGTGGCGCCCGGCACGCTCATAACGGCGCCGGCCCTGAGCAGGTTGTCCGGTTCGATCTCGTTGGGAAAAAGCACGGTGGCGCGGTCGTTGCGGTCGACGCCGATCAGGGTCAGATGGCAGTCCGCCGTGGTGTGGGCACGCAACGTCAGCAGCGAACCGACGTCGTAGGACGTCTGATCGGACCAGATGGTCAGGTCGGGAGGGCGGGTTGCCGCGGTAGAGGGAAGTTGGTCCGGCGAGATCGGTTCGCCGGGTGTGACGAGGCTCGGCCGCAATGCCAGGAAATCTGCACGCGACACCAAGCCCTGCAGAAGTTTGCGCGCGCGGACTTCATTCGAACCCTGGATCTGGGCCAGACGCTCGGCCAGATCAGACGGCTGAATTGCGATCTCGGTTGCCGCCGTGTTGAGGTCCAGCTTGCGTTCCCAGACGCGCGCCAGTGGGGCGAGCAGCATCGCATCCTCGGTGGACAGCGCCGGCAACTGCGGAGCGAGCCCGCGCACTGCCATATGCGCCAGCCAGTCGCCGCGCAGGCTCGGCACGCCCGTGCGTGTGATCGTCAGTGCCAGCTTAAAGATCTCGGAGGCGGGCAGCGTCCGGTCCGGGGATTGATTGGCAACGGCCTCCCAGTCGCTGGCGCTCCATCCGATGTCCACCAGGGAAAACCGGAACACGCTGCCCGCGGTATCGACCTGTTCGAGCCGCACCGGTTCTTTCGATTTCGATAGCCCACCGACCAGATGCTGTAGGGCATCGCGCATGGCGGCCATGTCGTCGGTGGCAGCGCAGGGCAGGGTAAGGAAGCGCATGGCTGCCGCGTTTTCCGGTGCGTGCCCGGACAGCGCCGCGGCGATCACGCTGTCGACCGGCAGACGCGACGTACAACTCGGTGCTGCGACGGGTGGCAGGCCATCGATCCAGTCACGAACGGCCTGGATCTCTTCGTCTGACGGAGAAGGATGGGCGGCCGCGTCTGCCTGGCCCCCGACAGGCGGCATCGCGCGACGCAGCATCGACGTGTAGAGCGGCGAAGCGTCCGAGAACCCAGGCCGGACGAGTGAGGGGTCGCGGGCGAGACGCTCCAGGTCGAGGATATCGAGGAGCGGGCTGCGCGCCGGGACAGCGTCCGCTTGACCCGCCTGATGACAGCGGGCGCAATAGGTCTCCAGAATGCCGGCGGCACGGAGTGCGGTTTCCGAGCGCTCAGCGGCAGTCGCCGCAAACGGCAGCGCGCCGCACGCAAGCATAGAGCTTGCCAGAACGAGCCATCGCAAAAGCGTACGCAAGGGGCATCCATCCATGACGCGACGAACGATGCCCCGGACGTCAGGCGACGTTGAGCGTGACCTTCTCGACGACTTTCACCCCTGCATCATCGAGCCAGCTCAGCTCCAGTTCGCCTGGCCCCGGCACCTTCATGAAGAAAGACATAT
>JAEZBU010000261.1 GCA_023426855.1 Pseudomonadota bacterium
CGGCATGCTGCACCATACATGCTCCGAGCAGCCTGCCGACGCAAACAAGGCCCCATGGATCACGACGACGCATGACCCCGCAAGCTTCCGAAACCGAGACCGGTGTTCTGGTCCTCGGCATCGAAACAAGCTGTGACGAGACCGCGGCCGCCGTCGTCCGGCGCACGAGCAGGGGGCGCGGCCACCTGCTGTCGAATGTCGTGCGCTCGCAGTGGGAGCAGCACCGACCGTTTCAGGGCGTAGTGCCCGAAATTGCCGCCCGCGCGCATGTCGAATGCCTGGACGACATCATCGCCGAGGCGCTGGCTTCGGCGCACGTCGGCCTGTCCGATCTCGATGGCATCGCCGTCACCACGGGACCGGGCCTCATCGGCGGGCTGCTGGTCGGACTGATCACCGCCAAGGCCCTGAGCCTCGCCAGCCATAAGCCCTTGATATCCATCAACCATCTAGAGGGCCACGCGTTAACGGTCGGTCTCACCGAAGAGCTCTCGCCGCCATATCTGTTGCTGCTTGTGTCGGGTGGGCATTCACAGCTCCTGTTGGTGCATGGCGTCGGTCACTACGAACGGTTGGGCACCACTATCGACGATGCCCTCGGCGAAGCCTTCGACAAGACCGCCAAATTGCTCGACCTCGGCTTCCCGGGCGGTCCGGCAGTCGAACGCGCGGCGCGGCGCGGCAACCCGCGCCGGTTTGCTTTCCCGCGCCCGATGCTCGGCCGCGATGAGCCGCATTTCTCGTTCGCCGGCCTCAAAACCGCTGTGCGACGCCAGGCCGAGAAGCTGACGCCCCTGACGGAAGAGGACGTCAACGATCTCTGCGCCAGCTTCGAGGCGGCCGTTGTCGATGTCGTCGTCGACCGCTGCGCGCGCGCCTTGCGCATCGCCGAAGATCGCCTTGAAACGCGGCCGGACGCTCCGCTGCGCCTCGTCGTCGCCGGTGGCGTCGCTGCCAATACGCGGCTGAGAACCGCACTCGAGCATCTGGCGGCTGCGAGCGGACACACATTCCACGTTCCACCGCAATCGCTCTGCGGTGACAATGCCGCGATGGTCGCCTGGGCTGGCGCGGAACGGCTGGTGCGCGGCCAGTCCGATCCGATGGAGACGCCGGCGCGTGCGCGCTGGCCACTCGATCAGATTGCGGTGCCGGTTCTGGGCGCTGGCCGACTAGGCGCGAAAGCATGATATCGACACGCATCTTGCCAGGAGGCGCGGCGTGACCATTCGATCCGTTGGGGTTATTGGCGCAGGCGCCTGGGGCACGGCGCTGGCCCAGGTGGCCGCCCGCGCCGGCCATGACGTGACACTGTGGGCGCGCCAGCAGCAGGCCGCCGATGCAATCAATGCGTCTCACGCCAATGCGGCGCGTCTGCCTGGCGTCGCGCTGGAGGCTGCAATCGCGGCAACCGGCAACGCCGCCGATCTGTCGTCGTCCGACCTCATCTTGATTGCCACGCCGGCGCAAGCGCTGCGCGATGTGATGGGGGCATTTCAACCGCATCTGAAAGCCATCCCAGCGGTGATCACGGCCAAGGGCATCGAGCAGACGACCTCGCGCTTCATGACCGACGTGCTGGCCGAGGTTTGTCCGCAGGTTGAGCCGCTGGTACTATCAGGTCCGAGCTTCGCCGCGGATGTCGCAAAAGGGCTGCCTACGGCCGTCACCCTGGCCGCGCGCGATCTCGAGACAGCGCGCCCCGTCGCCGAAGCGCTCAGTTTGCCGAGCTTCCGCCCGTACGTGTCCGACGACTTGCCCGGCGTGCAGATTGGGGGAGCGGTCAAGAACGTGCTCGCCATCGCCTGTGGCATCGTCACCGGTCGCGGTCTCGGCGACAGCGCACGGGCCGCACTGATTGCGCGGTCGTTCGCCGAGCTCGCGCGCTTTGCCTCTGCCTTCGGTGCACGCCGCGAGACTTTGTCGGGTCTATCCGGCCTGGGCGATCTGGTGCTGAGTTGTTCGAGCCACCAGTCACGCAACTTCCGGCTGGGATTTGCTCTCGGTGAAGGCCGCAGCCTCGCCGAAGCCCGCGCCGGGCAAACCGGCATCAGCGAGGGCATGTTTACCGCGGCTGCCGTTGTGCGCATCGCCGCCGCGCGGGGAATCGAGGTGCCGATCTCGGCAGCCGTGCTCGACATCCTGGACGAGCGCATGTCGGTCGCTTCTGCCATTGACCAGCTCATGCAGCGCCCGCTGAAAGCTGAGGATTGAGGCGCCTGCGAAAGTGCATCGCAGCAGCACGATAAGACGCGATCGGGCGTTCACTCGAAGCTAAGATGCGCCTAAGATTCGTAGGCGAAAGGACCACACGACCATGGCCAAGGCGGTAAAGAGCGACCGGATCAATCGCTGGCTGTTCAAGTCGGAGCCGGACGTTTTTTCCTGGGACATGCTGAAATCGCGCGGCGAACGCGGCGAGCCGTGGGACGGCGTGCGCAACTATCTGGCGCGCAACCACATGCGGTCCATGCAGCTTGGCGATCTCGGCTTTTTCTATCACTCCAACGAAGGCAAAGAGATCGTTGGCATCGTCGAGGTCATCGCGCTGGCACACCCGGATCCGAAGGACTCGACGGGCACGTGGCAATGTGTGGATGTCGAGGCGCTTTGTGACGTCCCGAAGCCCGTGACGCTGGCGGACGTCAAAGCCACGCCTGAGCTGTCCGATATGTCCCTCGTCACATCGATGCGGTTGTCGGTGCAGCCGGTGACGGCCGCCGAATGGGATTTCGTCTGCAAGATGGGCGGTCTCGATCCGCGCAAGATCAAGCCGCGTCGGAACAAGCCCGCATGACGCGCGCAGCGACAAATCAGAGGGTGCACCATGGATGAAGCGGCGGCCGTCGACTTCATCAAACGCAATACACTTCTTTTGGCGCCACCACTGACTCCTGAAATTTCGCTGCATCTGGCCGCCGAGTCGCTTCCGATCTGGCAGAAGACGGAAGAAGAACTCGGCGAGATGAACGTGCCGCCGCCGTACTGGGCGTTTGCCTGGGCGGGCGGTCAGGCCCTGGCGCGCTACCTTCTCGACAATCCAACCGTCGTTACCGGCCGCCGGGTGCTCGATCTCGGCAGCGGCAGCGGTCTTGTCGCCATCGCAGCCGCGCTGGCCGGCGCGTCGGCGGTAACCGCGTTCGATATCGATGCGTTGGCCATCGCCGCGATCAAACTGAATGCTTCGGCCAACGGCGTCGCGCTGGACGCCTCGGTTGATGATCCGCTGGCGGGCGCGGTGCCGGACAGCGCTGTCATCCTGGTCGGCGATCTGTTCTATGAACGCGAACTGGCCGATCGCGTGTTGCGCTTCGTCGATGCCGCGGCGCGCGCCGATTGCAGCATTCTGGTCGGCGATCCCCAGCGCAGCTATTTCCCCGTCGATCGCTTCAATGCGGTGGCGACCTACGAAG
>JAEZBU010000315.1 GCA_023426855.1 Pseudomonadota bacterium
GCGATCGGCCCCTCGTTCGCACAGATCGGCATTTTCCTCGCTTACATTTTCATCCTGTCGCTCATCCGCCCAGGCGACATGCCGCCCATCCCGGAGGATGAACGCGAGCCGATGAGCTGGAAGCTGATCAGCCGCGTCCTGTGGGGTATGATCCCGTCGATCGTGTTGATCTTCCTGGTGCTCGGCACGCTGGCCTTGGGCCTCGCAACCCCGACGGAAGCCGGCGCGATGGGCGCTGTCGGCGCCATGGCTCTCGCCGCGCTGCATCGCAGGCTGACATGGCCATTGGTCGAACAGGCGATGAATTCGACCATGCGCCTCACCGCGATGGTTGTTTTCATCCTTATCGGCGCCACGTGTTTCAGCCTCGTGTTTCAAGGCATGGACGGTGCGCGCTGGCTCGAACACCTGCTGACCAGCCTACCAGGCGGCGCGACCGGCTTCCTGATCTTCGTCAACGTGTTCGTTTTCATCCTGGCGTTCTTCCTCGACTTCTTCGAGATCGCCTTCATCATCGTGCCACTGCTGGCGCCGGTCGCCGTCACCCTTGGCATCGACCTCGTCTGGTTCGGCGTATTGCTGTGCGTGAACATGCAAACGTCGTTCATGCATCCGCCGTTTGGCTTTGCCCTGTTCTATCTGCGGGGCATCGCGCCGAAGGAGATCAAGACGACCGACATCTACATGGGCGCCATTCCTTGGCTATGCCTCCAGCTATTGCTCGTTGCCGTACTGATCTTCTGGCCGGAAATGGTTACGTACTGGATAGACACGACCAAGCCGGATGCCTCGAACATCCAGATCGAAATCCCGCTGGCCGATCCCCCGCCACCGTTGATCTTCGATATCCCGGCACCGAAGTAGACGCCGGAAAGGCGCGGGCGCGGAACTCCCAAATGCAGACACAAAAAAACCGGCCTGAAGGGCCGGTTTTTCCGTTGCGTGCTTTATTCCTGATCAGCCACGCGCGCGTGAGCGGACCATGAAGCTGTCGAAGGTGTATTCCGCCACCTGCCACCACAGGAGCTGGTCGCCGCGATACGCCTGCATCGCGTCGATCGTCTTCTTGAACTCCGGGTTCTTCGCCGACAACTCGGCCCACAGCTCGTTGGTCGCCTTGAGGGCAGCATCCAGTATCTCGTTGGAGAACGGACGAAGCTGCGCGCCCCCTGCCACGAGGCGTTTCACCGCGGCCGGGTTCTGCATATCATAGCGCGCGGTCATCCACATATTCGTGTGTGCGGCCGCATTCGCCAGAATTGCCTGATAGTGCTTCGGCAGCTCATTGTACTTCGCGGTATTCACGAAGGCGTGCACCGTCGGTCCGCCTTCCCAGAAACCGGGATAGTAATAGTACGGCGCGACCTTGCTGAAGCCGAGCTTCTCGTCATCGTACGGGCCAACCCACTCGACGGCGTCAATGGTGCCCTTCTCCAAGGCCGGATAGACGTCGCTGCCTGCGAGCTGCTGCGGCACCACACCGAGCTTCTGCATGACCTCGCCGGCAATGCCGGCAATGCGCATCTTCAAACCTTTGAGGTCTGCAACGGTCTTGATTTCCTTACGGAACCAGCCGCCCATCTGCGTGCCGGTATTGCCGCACGGGAAAGCCGTGACGTTGTACTTCTTGTAGAACTCCGTCGCGAGCTCATTGCCGCCACCCTGCATCAGCCAGGAGTTCATCTGGCGGGTATTGAGGCCGAAGGGAACTGCGGAAAAGATCGCAAACGTGGGATCCTTGCCGACGTAATAATAGGAAACCGTGTGGCTCATCTCCACGGTGCCGTTGGAGGTCGCATCCAGCGCCTGCAGACCCGGGACGATTTCGCCAGCGGCAAAGACCTGGATCTGGAACTTATTGTCGGTCATTTCGGCGACGTACTTCGCCACCTGTTCGCCACCGCCGTAAACGGTGTCGAGAGACTTCGGGAAGCTCGAGGTCAGCCGCCATTTGATTTCCGGCGAGGACTGCGCGATCGCAGGTGCGGCAACAGTCGTCGCCGCCACAGCGCCAGCCGCCGAGGCCTTCAGAAAATCACGGCGCTTCACATTCTTCATTGAGCATCTCCTCCTTGAGATCGCTTCTAAATAAAGGCCGCCTTGTTCCAAGCGGTCGCCTACGGCGCAAAATTGACTATCACCGAGATATGCCGCGCGCAAATAGCAGTTAGCAGCATCGCGCCGCGACAATAATGTTTCGGCGATTCAATGAAATTTCCGCCCGAATTGCGCCACGGATATTGCACCGCGAAACTGCCGCAAAAGCCGCCGTTCAACCAACGGATGCAGATCGATGGCATCGCCGGAGACCATACTTTGAGCACTGCCGTAAAAATGCTCAGCCCATTCCGAGGCCCGCCGGTTCATTGGCAAACCTTGACTGCACCTGCAAACCGTCGATAGACTTTGCCCTGGATGTGCCAATGCCCGAATGGCACGGCGCTTCCGGCAGACGCGCACACTATCGAGCCCGGACGCGAGGATTGGTGTTGCCCACCTACTCAGACAGACTTGCTGTTCCGGCACGGGGCTGCGCTCCGGATTCTGCACCACGCCACACATAAAAAACCAATGGAGGGAGGCAATGCATTCCGTACTGAAATACGCCCTTGGCGCACTGGCTGTCGCCGTGGCATCGACATTCGCCCTGGCCGACGCCAAAGCTGATAAGCTCGCTGACATCCTGGCCAAGGGTGTCGTGCGCATTGGTGTCCCGCTCGACGCTCCGCCGTTCGGTTCGCAGGACGCCAATCGTCAGGCAGTCGGCTTCGATATCGAAATGGCTGAGATGGTCGGCAAGGCGCTCGGTGTCAAAGTCGAGCTACAGCAAATCACCGGCGCCAATCGCATTCCGTTTCTGCTCACCGATAAGGTCGATATCGTCATCTCGGTGATGGGCCTGACGCCGGAACGCGCCAAGCAGATCATGTTCACCGCGCCGTATGCCAACACCTTCCTCGCCGTCTACGGCCCCAAGTCGTCGACGGTGACGTCCGCCGACCAGGTCGGTTCTGCACGTGTCGCGGCCGCGCGCGGCACCACCCAGGACCTTGCGCTGACGGAAATGAATCCGAAAGCCGCTCTGATGCGCACCGAGGACGACGCGACCGCGGCCGCGGCCTATATATCCGGCCAGGCCGAGCTGTTCGCAACCAACAGCATCGTTGCGCAGGCCCTCGCCAAGCAAAATCCGAACAAGGAATTCGATCGCAAATTCGTCATTCGCCGCAGCCCCGCGCACATGGGCGTGCGCATGGGTGAGCACAATTTGGCACGCTGGCTGGACGGTTTCATTTTCTACAACACGATGAACGACGAACTCGACCGGCTGCACAAGAAATACCTCGGCATGCCAATGGATCCGCTGCCGACACTCTGAGACACAACGGATCGCGGCGACGGGCACATGCTCGCGCCGCGATGCCATCGATAGTCCATTGCAATAACCGCTTAGCTCCACCCATTCCCCAAGCATCCGCCCGATCACGGCTCACGCCGCGCCACGCGCTGTTTCTTCGACACCGAGGTCTTTCAAATGGGACGCCCGACGGCCATCAGGCCCTCCTCAGCCTTCACGACTGTCGACTTGGAAAAGTCGGGAAAGCAGATCGGCTTCGTGATGATCCCGCACTCGCCGCATGACGATGCGTGGGGCGCGACGCGGATACCGCTGGCCGTCATCGCCAACGGCAAGGGGCCGACCGTGATCCTCGAAGGCGGCAATCACGGCGACGAGCACGAAGGGCCGATCACCATCGGCGAGCTGATCCGCGAACTCGATCCGGGCGAGGTGCAGGGCCGCCTGATCCTGATGCCCGCCAACAATGCGCCCGCCGTGTTCGCATCGCGGCGCGTCTCGCCCGTCGATGGACTGAACTTCAATCGCACGTTTCCCGGCGATCCGCGCGGCACCATTACCCAGCAGATCTCCGCCTATGTCACCGACCACATTCTACCACTCGGCGACGCGTTTCTCGATTTGCACTCCGGCGGATCGTCTCTCGACATCCTGCCCAGCGCTATCATCGAACCTTCGGACGACCCCGACCTGCGCCGCCGCAACGTTGCCGCCGTTCGTGCATTCGATGCGCCACTGACCGTCGTGATCAGCAATCTCGGCGAGCCGCGCACGGCAACGGCAGCAGCCATCCGCGCCGGTCTCGTGGCCGTTGGAACGGAGATGGCCGGCGCCGGAAAGGTCTCGCTCGACGCGCTCGCCATTTGCCGCCGCGGCGTGCGCAACGTGCTCGCCCATCTCGGCGTGCTTGAAGCGCGATATGCCTCGCCGCAAGCGCACGACCGCGAGATTCTCGAACTGGATGGCCCCAACGCATATGTGTACGCCACCGCTGACGGCGTCTTCGAGCCATTCCACGAAAACGGCCACGAAGTGCACGCCAGCGACGCGGCCGGCCGCATCCATTTTGTGCTCGATCCAGCGCGCGAACCTGAAACCCTGTATTATCAGGCGGACGGCATTCTCTACGGACGTCGCCACCCTGGCCGCGTCATGCCCGGCAACTGCTGCCTGGTCGTGGCCTCCCGTTATCAAGGTTCCATATGATGATTTCGATTACCGACATCGAAACGGCCCGGGCGCGGATAGCACCTCACATCCGCCACACGCCGACGATGATAGTGAGTGCCGCCAAGGATGCCCTGCCGACCAACGCCAAAGTCACATTGAAGCTCGAATGCCTGCAGGTCACGGGATCATTCAAGGCGCGCGGCGCGATGAACCGTCTCCTCGGCGCCACGGATCAGGATCTCAGCAACGGCATCGTCACCGCATCCGGCGGCAACCACGGGCTCGCGGTCGCGCGAACGGCCTACGCCGCCGACACCAGCGCGAAGATCTTCCTGCCTTCGAACGTTTCCCCGTCGAAACTCACGAAGCTGAAAAAATGGAATGCCGACATCGAGATCGTTGGTGACGTCTGGGACGAAGCCAACGCCGCAGCGCTCGACTTCGCGGAACGCACCGGCGCGGTTTACTTCCACCCGTTTGCCGATCCGCTTGTTGTCGCCGGTCAGGGCACCCTCGGCCTGGAAATGCTGGATGATATGCCCGACATCGACACCATTCTCATCGCGATCGGTGGCGGTGGCCTGATTGCCGGCGTTTCAACCACGATCAAGGCACGCCGGCCCGACGTCCGCGTCGTCGGCATCGCGCCGACCGGGTCGCCAACATACAAGGCCAGCCTCGATGCTGGCCACGCCGTTACCTTGCCGAAGATCACCACCAAGGTCGCGACGATGGCGTGCCGTCAGGCGGATCCGAACATTTTCGATATCGTCCAGAATAATGTCGGCGACATCATTCTCGTTTCGGATGAGGAAATGGAAGCCGCCTCGAAATGGTTGTGGTTCGAGACGGGTATTGCGGCCGACCTGTCCGGCGCCGCGTCCATCGCGGCGCTGCGCAGCGGCCATGCTGCGCTTGCAGGCGCGCGCTCGATTTGCGCGCTGATCTGCGGTGCCGGACCGGAAGGCACCGTCGACGCCTAAGTGGTTGGCGACAAATTCAGTTCGTCGCTGATCATCCGGCAGGTCTCGCGCAGGGCTTCGAGCACGCTCTCGTGGCGGGAAGGCACGCCGTAGCGATTGAGATGTGGAATGACGATCGCGGCAACGGCGCGGCCATGCCGGCCCAGGATCGGCGCGCCGATATCAGTCACACCAACGACGTCGTGACTTTCCGCCATCAGATAGCCGCGCTCGGTAATCTCGTCGAGATGCCGCATCAGCTTCGCGCCGTTGAGCGCTTTCGGTCCCGGAACGCGGCATTCCGCAATCAACCTCTCGCGCCGCTCGGCATCCTGGAACGCGATGATGATCTGACCAGAGGTCGCGTCCAGCGCCGCGCGGCGATAGCCAAGTCGCAGCGTAAAACTGATGTCCGCGCTGCCTGACGTGGTGGCGATGACGACGGTCTCGCCCTTGTTGAGGACGACCAGATTTGCCGACTGCCCCGTCCGTTCGCTGAGCCGCTCCATCGCCGGCGCCGCGACCTCTATCAACTGCCGCGACCGCGGCGTGCGGATGCCCAGATCGAAAAGCCGATTGCTCAAGGTCAGTTCGTCCGTCGTCGCATCGCGCGTGAGGTAGCCGCGCTCGACCAGCACGAACACCATGCGGAAAATCTCGCCTTTCGAGCGACCGAGCTTTTCCGCAATTAGCCGCGTCGACAGCGGGGTCTGCGCTTCCGCGAGAAGCTCCAGGATTTCCAATCCTTTCTCGAGGGCCGGCGCTGAATAGGCAGGCTCCTTGCCCTTCGGCTTGCTCTTCGCGGGTGGCATCAGATCTCTCCTTCCGCTTCATTGGCGAAGCTTGACTGCATAGGCGAAACTACCCTACTCTGGCAAAAAATGCGAAACGGGAGGTTGTCGCATGCATCGACGCCTTAGCGCGTACCGGCCGTCAGCCCAAGAGTTCCGACTGTCGAATCGCGCAATTGCGACGAGGCTGCTGTGAATTACACGTTCCAGTTTCGCGATGTGTTTGCGGCCTGGGAGTTCATCGCCGAAGGGTTGCAGACGACGCTGTACCTCTCTGTTCTGACGATGATCCTCGGGCTGGTCATCGGAATTGGCTGCGCCGCTGCCCGCGTTTATGGCCCTGCCCCAGTTCGCGCCGTCGTAGCGACCTACGTCGAGGTGATCCGCAACACACCTCTGCTGGTTCAGCTCTTCATCGTTTTCTTCGGATTGCCCAGCATTGGTATTCGCCTCGATGCGCTTACTGCCGCGCTGATTAGCCTGACCATCAATCTCGGTGCTTATTCCGCGGAGATCGTGCGCGCCGGATTGCAGGCAATCCCGAAACCACAAATCGAGGCCGGCCATTCGCTGGGCCTCTCCTCGTTCCAGGTGTTCCGCTATATCATCCTGATGCCGTCGCTGAAGATCATGTATCCGGCGCTGGCCAGCCAGTTCATCCTGCTGATGCTCGCGACCAGTATCGCGTCGCAGATTTCAGTTCCCGAACTCTTCCACGCCGGATCGATCATCCAATCGCGCACATTCCGCGATTTCGAGGTCTACACCGTGATTGGCGTGCTGTACCTGATGCTCGCGCTGGCACTGCGCGGCGCTTTCGCCGTCGTCTACAAAGTGGTGTTCGACCGGCAATGATCAGACAATTCGGCACCATCGATCTTCTGTTTCTGCTCGCGGCGGTCCGCTGGACCGTGCTGCTGACGCTGGCCGCTTTCGTCGGCGGATCGATCATCGGACTCATGATCGCGGTGATGCGCGTATCGAGCTTTTGGATTTCCCGCGCGCTGGCGGTGATCTACACACAGCTCATCCAGGGCACGCCGTTGCTGGTCATCCTCTTCATTCTGTTTTTCGGATTGCCGATTTTTGGCTTTTCGGTTCAGCCATGGATTGCCGCAACTGCCGCCTTCTCCGTTTATGCCGGCGCATTTCTTGGAGAAATATGGCGCGGCGCGTTACAGGCCATTCCGAAAACCCAATGGGAAGCCGGCAGCTCGCTCGGACTCGGGTTCTTCGAACAGCTTCGCTACGTCATTATTCCACAGGCCATTCGTGTCGCGATCCCGCCGACCGTCGGCTTTCTCGTGCAATTGATCAAGAACACGTCTCTCGCGGCCACCATCGGCTTTGTCGAACTGACGCGCGAAGGCCAACTCACCACGGCCTCCACCTTTCAGCCGTTCACGGTCTACATCATCGTCGCGCTGTTCTATTTCCTTATGTGCTTCCCGTTGACCCAGTGGAGCCGCGCACTCGAAAGGAAGCTCCATGTCGCTGGTTGAGATTTCCAATATCACCAAGCGCTACGGAGACAATACCGTCCTCGACTCCGTTTCACTGAATATCAATTCCGGCGAAATCATTTCTATTATCGGCCGTTCGGGTTCGGGAAAAAGCACGCTTCTGCGTTGTATCAACGGGCTGGAGCCGGTGCAGGCCGGTTCCATCGTTTTCGATGGCACGACCGTCAATGATCCGCGTGCCGATTTGAAAAAGCTGCGCCAGCAGGTCGGCATCGTTTTCCAGAGCTACAATCTGTTTCCGCATCTTTCCGTCGCCCGCAATATCACGCTCGCGCCGACCGTGGTCAAAGGCATGCCAGCCGACCAGGCCCGCGAACTCGCCCGCGATGTGCTGCGCCGCGTCGGCCTCGAAGATAAAATCGACGTCTATCCGCACCAGCTTTCCGGCGGCCAGCAGCAACGCGTCGCCATCGCCCGGTCACTCGCGATGCAACCGAAACTGATGTTGTTCGACGAGATCACTTCGGCGCTCGATCCCGAGCTGACCGGCGAAGTTCTTCGCGTGATCGAAGACATGGCGAAGAGCGGCATGACCATGGCGCTGGTCACCCACGAAATGGGCTTCGCGCGTCGCGTCGGTTCGCGCGCAATTTTCATGCATCACGGCAAGATCTGGGAGGACGGCACGGCGGCTGACATTCTGGCCAACCCGAAAACACCCGAACTGGCAACATTCCTGAACGCAGTACTGCATTGAGTAGGAGGGGACTATGAAGTGGTTATCCAAAGTTGCTTTGACCGCGGTTTGCGCGATGGCGCTCAACCTCGTTGCCAACGTCGAAGCCCGCGCTGACAAGCTGGCCGATATCATTTCCAAAGGCACTGTTCGCATTCTGGTATTCGGTGACGTTCCACCGTTCGGCTCTCAAAATGCCAATCGCGAACTGGAAGGCTTCGATATCGATCTCGCCAAGCTGGTCGCGAAATCTCTCGGCGTCAAACTTGATCTTGTGCAGGTGCCAGCCGCCAATCGCATTCCGTTTTTGCTCACCGACAAAGCGGACATGAACATCGCCGCGATGTCCGTCACGGCTGAACGCGCACGGCAGGTGATGTATAGCGCGCCGTATGCCGACACGTCGCTGGCTGTCTATGGGCCGAAGAGCGAAGTCGTGAAAACGGCTACCGATCTCAAGGGCAAGATCAGCGTAGCGAAAGGCACGACTGAGGATCTGGTGCTCACCGCGGCCAATCCCAAGGCGGACATCATGCGTGCCGAGGACAACGCAACGGCCGTGCAGGCTTACCTGTCTGGCCAGTCACAATTTCTGGCAGCAAACAGCGTCGTCGTCGTCGAACTGGCAAAGAAAAATCCCAACAAAGAGTTTGATTTCAAATTTGCCCTTCGCCGTGCGCCTGCTCATGTGACAGTGCGGATGGGCGAACATAACCTTCTGCGCTGGCTCGATACCTTCATTTTCCAGAGCACATTGAACGGCGATCTCGACGAGCTGCACAAAAAGTGGCTCGGCGGCCCGATGCAGCCACTGCCACCGCTTTGATACATGAGAGGGGGCGGGCCGCGTTCGCCCCTTCTTCTCTAGCAATCCAACTGCACTGACA
>JAEZBU010000420.1 GCA_023426855.1 Pseudomonadota bacterium
GGGCCGGCCAGGTGCTTCCGCCTAAGGCGGAAAGACTCTAACGCCGCCGCGATCCGCCGCTTACTTGATCCCGGCGAGAATGTCCGGTTTGCGGGTCAGAATGTTCGAGGTCACCGCCTTCACGTCGCGCAGGCCGCACAGCGCCATGGTGGTGTCGAGCTCCTTGCGGATGATCTCCAGCGACTTCGCAACGCCTTCCTGGCCCATTGCGCCGAGGCCATAGATATAAGACCGGCCGATGAAGACGCCCTTGGCCCCCAGCGCTAGCGCCTTGATCACGTCTTGGCCCGAACGGATGCCGCCATCCATCAGCACCTCAATGCGGCTGCCGACAGCCTGGGCAACACCGGGCAATGCGGCGACGGAGGACAGCGCGCCATCGAGCTGACGGCCGCCGTGGTTCGACACGATCAGCGCGTCGGCGCCGCTCTCGACAGCTTTCTCCGCGTCTTCCGGATCGAGAATGCCCTTCAGGATCAGCTTGCCGCCCCACTCGTCCTTGATGCGCTTGACGTCGTCCCAGCTCAGCGTCGGGTCGAACTGCTCCGCCGTCCACGACGACAGCGCGGTCATGTCGCCAACGCCCTTGGCATGGCCGACGATGTTGCGGAACGTGCGCCGCTTGGTGCCCATCATGCTGAGCCACCAGCGCGGCTTGAAAGCGATGTTGGCGATATTCGGGATCGTCAGCCGCGGCGGTGCGGTAAGGCCGTTCTTTACGTCCTTGTGGCGCTGGCCGAGGATCTGCAGGTCAAGCGTCAGCACCAGCGCCGAACAGCCAGCCGCCTTGGCGCGGCCAATCAGCCGGCTGATGAAGTCCTTGTCGCGCATGACATAGAGCTGAAACCAGAACGGCTTGCTGGTGTTCTCGGCGACGTCCTCGATCGAGCAGATGCTCATCGTCGACAGGGTGAACGGCACACCGGCAGCCGCAGCCGCGCGGGCCGCCAGGATCTCACCATCCGCATGTTGCATGCCGGTCAGGCCCACTGGCGCCAGAGCCAGTGGCATGCTGACCGGCTGGCCGATCATGGTGGTGGCCAACGTCCGGTTCGACATGTCGACTGCCACCCGCTGGCGCAGGTAGATGTCCTTGAAATCGGTCTCGTTGGCGCGATAGGTGCCCTCGGTCCAGGCGCCCGAGTCGGCGTAATCGTAAAACATGCGTGGCACCCGGCGCTCGGCCAGAACACGCAGATCTTCGATGCAAGTAATGACCTGGGCCATGCGATGCGTTCCCCCGACGATGCGAGCCCCGGCTTTGCGCGACAGAGCGTTGTTGCGTGGAATTGTTGGTCGAATGCGCGAATGTTTTCGATAGGACGGACAGACGCGTTTTGTCCAGAACTCAGATTGCCGCCGAGATTAGCGGCTTGGCAGCACCGCGCAAACGATGCTTGTTCCCTCCGGCCGATGCTGCGAGAAACGTGCACAGTCAACGACAATCTCGGGAAGAAAACGCAATGGCTACCAAGGACGAAACGATCGGCTTCATCGGGTTGGGCGCGATGGGCCGCGGCATGGCCGCGAATTGCGTCAAGAAAGGCTTCAAGCTGGTCGTTCACGACGTGCGGTCAGAGCCGGTGCAGGAGCTGGTCAAACTGGGCGCCAAAGCCGCCAAAGATGCCGCCGATCTGGCGCAACAGTGCTCGATCATCATCACCGTGCTGCCGGCTGGCAAGGAAGTGAATCAGACCATCATGGCTCCTGGCGGCCTGTTCGATCACGCCAAGCCCGGCACGCTGGTGATGGATCTGTCCACGGTCGAGCCGGAGACCACCGACGCGCTGCACGCGGAAGCCAAGCGCCGCGGTTTCAAAGCCGTCGATGCGCCGATCGGGCGTCTGGCCTGGCATGCTGAACGCGGCGAGAGCCTGTTCATGGTCGGCGCCGAGACCGAGGATTTCGAGCGCGTCAAGCCGCTGCTCGACGCCATGGGCACCACCGTCCATCACTGCGGCCCAGGCGGCGCCGGCACACGCACCAAGCTGGTCAACAACTACCTTGCAATCATCTCGTGCCAGCTCAACGCGGAAGCTCTGGCCTTGTCGCAACGCTTCGGCCTCGATCTGTCGAAGACCCTCGACGTCATCCACGGCACCACAGCGACCAACGGCCAGCTCAAGATCAACTGGCCGAACAAGGTGCTGGCCGGCGATACATCGCCGGGCTTCACGATCGATCTGGCACACAAGGATCTGTCGCTGATCGTCGGCGCGGCCAACAGCGCTCGCCTGCCGCTGCCGGTCGCGGCCGCCACCCGCGAAGCGTTCTCCGGTGCCCGCGCCCGCGGCTACGGCAATCAGGACTTCTCCGCCATGGCCGACGTGCTGTGCGACCTGGTCCAGGTCGAGCGCGCACGCCTCAAGAAGGATTGAGGCAACCCCAGGCACTTCCTACATCAGTCGAGCGGCGGAAACGAACTTCCGCCGCTCGCGTTGAACTGCCGCGCGAGTCTCCGGCGTCGTAGAGGTTGTATGGCAGAACCAGCAAGATCCGATCGGTTCTGGCGCGCGTTAGCGTTGGCCGCACTGGTCATCTGTGGACTGCTGATCGGTGAGCGCTACGTGCGCATTTTTGCGTTATCAGCCGTCGAGCCGCGACTTACGACACCGCGGCCCGCGCTGACCGGCAAGGAACTTCAGGCTACCGAGGTTTACGCCAATACCGCGCCGTCGGTTGCTTACATCTTCACCCGTCGCCACCAGCAGGGCTTCGGCGGCAGGAGCACCGAGCAGGAGGAAGGCGGCGCCGGATCGGGCTTCGTGTGGGACCAGGCCGGCCATGTCGTCACCAACGCGCACGTGATCGAAGGGGCGGATGAAGTTGGCGTCATCATCGACCAGGGTGATGTGATTCCGGCCAAGGTTGTAGGCGCCGCGCCCTGGGCGGACATTGCCGTGCTGCGGCTGACCCGACCGCCCAACAATCTCAAGCCCATCTCCGTCGGCACATCGTCCGATCTGGTGGTGGGCCAGCAGGTCTATGCCATCGGCAATCCCTTCGGGCTGGCGCGAACACTGACCAGCGGCATTATCAGCGCGCTCGGGCGATCGCTGCCCACGTCCACGGGCAGGGAAATTGCCCATGTCATTCAAACCGATGCGGCGATCAATCCGGGCAACTCCGGTGGCCCGCTGGTCGATAGCGTCGGCCGGCTGATCGGCATCAATACAGCCATCCTCGCGCCGTCCGGCACGTTCGCGGGTGTCGGCTTTGCCGTGCCCGTCGATACCGTGAACCGGATCGTGCCCGAACTGATCCGCACCGGCCGTGCGCCGCTGGCTGGCATCGGCGTTCGCGTCTTCCCCGCCGAAATGAGTGCCAAGCTGGGTGCGCAGGGTGTGGTCATCCAAGGCGTCAGCCCTGGGTCTGCGGCCGAACGCGCTGGCTTGCAGGGTGTCGAGGGCGGCCGGCTGGGCGATATCATCATCGCCGCCGACGGCGAGCGCGTGAAAGAGTTGGCAGACCTGACCCGCCATCTCGACAATGCCGGCATCGGCAAAACCGTGCGACTGACAATTCTGCGCAATGGCGCGGAGCGCACGGTCAATGTCGAGGTTCAGGACATCAATACGTAGGTGGTTTGAACACCCGATCTGACGAGCAGCCCCGGCGCTGCGCCTGCCCAAGCGCAAAACCAGCGTCGAAAACACCTAAAGGCCACTCCCGAATGGGAGCAGCCTCAACAACAGCGTCATCAAATCAGTTTGCCAGCGAAAGTGGCAAAAACCTTAGCGGGTAGACCCACCACCGGTGCCGGACCCGAAGCCCGAGCCACCGGAGCTAGCACCAGCTCCCGAGCTAAAGCCACCACCACCAGCGCCACCACGACCACCACGGGCCGGAGGCTTCTTCGTCGTGGCGGACTTGCCAGACAACAGACCCTCGCGCTGCAGGCGCTTGCGGGCCAGCTTGCGCGCGCGGCGCACAGCTTCAGCCTTCTCGCGCGCCTTCCGCTCGGAGGGCTTCTCATAGTAGTTCCGGAGCTTCATCTCACGGAAAATGCCCTCGCGCTGCATCTTCTTCTTAAGCGCCTTGAGGGCTTGGTCGACGTTGTTGTCGCGAACGAGTACCTGCACGCGGTTCCTATCCTGATCTGTTGTTACCGGGCCTCTGAACACAAACAACCACCCCACATCGCCGCGCGCAGGGGTGGCCACTTCGCTGTCTGGCTGGCAGATATAGCAACATCCCCGTTGGAAGTCCACAAGGGAGGCCATTCCCGTTTCAGCGAGCTCCGCTCTTCGGGCGTAGCCTGTTGACGTGGCCCATCTTTCGGCCGTCACGGGGGTCGCGCTTACCATAGAGATGCAACAGGGCATCCGGATCGGCAGCAATTTCCGGCCAGGAGCGGACATCCTTGCCAATGAGGTTCGTCATCTCGGCATCCGAATGGCGGGCCGTCGATCCGAGCGGCCAGCCGACGACAGCGCGTATATGGTTCTCGAACTGGCTCACAGAGCAGCCGTCCATAGTCCAGTGGCCGCTGTTGTGAACGCGCGGCGCGATTTCATTGACCATCAGCGGCTGCTCGGCGGCGGCGCCGAGGTAGAACATCTCGACGGCCAGCACGCCCACATAATCGAGCGCCTCAGCAATGCGTCGCGCCATCCCCCGGGCCAGCTCAGCCTCCGCCTCGTTCAGCGGCGACGGCACCACGGAATGGCGCAAAATACCATCGGCATGCGTATTCTGCGCGATGTCGTAGAAATCGATCTCGCCATCGATGCCGCGAACGACGAGCACCGAGACCTCGCAGGCGAACGCGACGCGCTGCTCCAGGATTGCTGGCGCGTTTCCGATGGCAGCGAGCGCGATATCGGGATCATCTCCCGGTGACACACTCACCTGACCCTTGCCGTCGTAACCCAGGCGGCGTGTCTTGAGGATCGCCGGGGCCGAGAAAAGCCTCAATGCGGCCACCAGGGCTCCCGTGCCGTCCACGGGTGCGAACGGCGCGACTGAAACGCCGAGCTCGGAGATGAACCGCTTCTCGACGAGCCGATCCTGGGCGAACTCCAGAGCCCTCGGACCGGGCCTGACTGGAACCAGCCCGCACAGGTGCTGCGCCGCCTCGACAGGGACGTTCTCGAACTCGTAGGTGACGACATCGACGGCGGCACCGAACGCCATCAGCCGCTCGATGTCCGTATAATCACCCACCGTGTGCGCCGCGGACACATCGAACGCGGGGCAACTGGGTTCATCGCAGTAGATATGAGTTTTGAACCCGAGCTTGGCCGCCGCCACGGCGAGCATCCGGCCGAGCTGGCCGCCGCCGAGAATTCCAATGGTGCTACCCGGCTGCAACGCTTCCGAGCGTGGACTTAGTTCAGGCATTCTCCGGCGCCTCGGCAACGGCTGCGGTCTGGCGGGCGCGATGCTCCTCGATGCGGGCCGCCAGCGCTGGATCCTCGAGAGCCAGGATCTGGGCGGCGAGCAAGGCCGCATTCTCCGCGCCAGCCTCGCCAATGGCGAGCGTCCCGACGGGGATGCCAGCGGGCATCTGGACGATTGAAAGCAGGCTGTCCTGCCCCTTGAGCACGCGGCTCTCGATGGGTACGCCGAGCACGGGGAGCGTCGTCAGCGAGGCGACCATGCCCGGCAGATGGGCGGCGCCCCCAGCACCGGCGATGATGACCTTGAGTCCCCGGCTTTTCGCGGACTTCGCATAGGCGAACATCCGCTCGGGTGTCCGGTGGGCTGAGACGATCCGGGTCTCGTAGGGTACTTGAAGCCGGTCCAGCGCCTCGGCTGCCCGACGCATGGTCGGCCAGTCCGACTGACTGCCCATGATGATGCCCACACTGGCTGAACTTGGGCTGCTAGCGCTCATGCTCACGGCCTCGAAATGCTCCCGGAAATAGCAATCCGCCTTCCGGCAAAGAGCACGCAGAAATGGGGCAGCACGCCCGCCCCCTGGAAACGTCCCAAACGAGCATAACAGTGCTGACCGACGAAAAGAGGGGCAATTAGCCGACGCGCCCCAACCTTGCAAGGCCCTCCCCGCGACTTGAAGCCGCGACCGAGCCGCTCAGGCGATGATATCGGGCAATAGCTGGTCCTCAAGGGCGGTGATCCGCTCCTTGACGTGCAGCTTTTTCTTCTTCAGGCGCGTGATCTGGAGCTGATCGGCATGAGCTCCCGCCTCAAGAGCCGCGATTTCGACATCCAGCTCCCGGTGCTCGGTACGGAGCTTGACCAATAGCTCCCGAATGTCACGTTCATCCTGACGCTGCATGCGAATTCGACCGCGCCGTGAGCCCTGGCACCAATTCGGCGCACTATCATCGGTAACGGCCATGGTGGCAAGGGTGCACGATACAAGCCGGGCAAAATAGCCTGGAAAAACGGTAGCTTACTTACAAACTCAAGCTACGGTTGCAACTTGGCACTGCGAGCTGGCCGACGCCCCTGAATTGGACAACCCGAGGTAAATCTGGCACAATTACTGCGCCTTAAACTCGACCGGAGGGCAAGATGTCGGCAGTCCCACATCTCGCTGAGCTGACGGAAAAGCATCGTTCGCTTGAACGGAGGATCGAGGAGGAGCTGTCCAGACCCGCTGTGGACTCCACCAAGATCAACAGCTTGAAACTGGAAAAACTCAGGCTGAAGGACGAGATCGCCCGCATCAGCCGGACGGCGCACTGAGTTCTGACCTCGGCGACTTACCCCAGCCCCTCAAGGGTCAAGTTGGGTCTCGGCCGATATGGCACTTGGACTGCGAGAGGCACAGACGCCTTTCGGGATGGGATCTGTGCTTTTCTTCGAGGAACCGGCCACCTCGTCTCCAGTCTGATTTATACGCTCGCATTACCCGCGCCGCTTCCCGAACCTCGGCAGGAAAAATTTCGGCGCCCGACGGTGCGTGGCTATCGTGCCGACCACGATGAGGCCAGCGCCGGCGAGCGTGGCGGGCCCTGGC
>JAEZBU010000001.1 GCA_023426855.1 Pseudomonadota bacterium
CCGAGAAGGCCATACGCATCCAGGAGGACATCGACATCGACGTGCTCGTGCACGGCGAGTTCGAGCGCAACGACATGGTCGAATATTTCGGCGAGCAGCTTTCCGGTTTTGCCTTCACGCAGAACGGCTGGGTGCAATCCTACGGCTCGCGCTACGTGAAGCCGCCGGTGATTTTCGGCGATGTCTCTCGTCCGAAGCCGATGACGGTGGAATGGTCGGCCTACGCGCAGTCGCTCACCAAGCGGCCGATGAAGGGCATGCTGACCGGTCCGGTCACCATCCTGCAATGGTCATTCGTGCGCGATGACCAGCCGCGGTCGACAACCTGCCAGCAAATCGCCCTGGCGATCCGCGACGAAGTGGTGGATCTGGAAAAGGCCGGCATTCGCCTGATCCAGATCGACGAGCCCGCGTTGCGCGAAGGCTTGCCGCTGCGCAAGGCCGAGCACGCCGACTATCTGAAGTGGGCGGTCGACAGCTTCCGCCTCTCTGCTGCCGGTGTCGCCGACGAAACGCAGATCCACACACATATGTGCTACTGCGAATTCAACGACATCATGCCGTCGATCGCGGCGCTGGATGCCGATGTCATCTCGATCGAGACATCGCGGTCGGACATGGAACTGCTCAGCAGTTTCTCGGGCTTCAAGTATCCGAATGATATCGGACCTGGCGTGTACGACATCCATTCGCCGCGCTGCCCGAGCACGCACGACATGGTTTCGCTGGTCAGCAAGGCCAAGGAGCGGCTGGCGCCGGAACAGATCTGGATCAATCCGGATTGCGGCCTGAAAACCCGCAAATGGGATGAGGTCAAGCCGGCGCTGCGCAACATGGTCGATGCGGCCAAGAAGCTGCGCGCGCAGCTCTGATTGCGCACATTGACACCCTGCAGGCCGCGCGCGGCCTGCAGGCTTTACTGGGGTTCAGGAACGCGCTGGCGCCTGATTGAGGTCCGGCGCGGCGGATCGATGGCGATCTGATTGCCGCGCCATATATAACTCTGGCGGACCCAGGCTGTAGCCCATATGGCAATCACCATGCCGTCGCGCAGGAGCCAGCTTACAGGCGAACGCCACGTCAAGTGCCACCGTGCAGCGTGTGCCAGCCACGCTTCGCACATAAGCCAGAAGCAGAGCAGACCGGCCATCGTTGCGATCACGGACCAATCGAAAATCGACGCGGCGAAACCGGCCGCGATAAGTGGCGGGAAAACACCGGTTAGAATTTCCGGCGCGAACTGCAATGGAAATGACTGCCGGCGAAGCTGCGCCCAGCGCAACTGCCTGGACCAGACGACCTGCGCGCTACGATAGCCGAGCGGCTGTTGGAATGGCTGGTCCACAAGGTTCACCCTGCGGCCCGCCTGCCTGATGATTTTGGTCGCAGCGGCGTCTTCGGCTGTATCGCGCGCCAGCGCACCGATGCCTCCGGCGGCCTCCAGATCGCGTCGGCGCCACAACATCGTCTTGCCCTGGGAAAATCCATAGCCGAGCGTGTCCGTCGCGTATTGCCAACGCGCCTGATAAGTATTCAGGAACGCGCATTCGACCTCCGCCCAGAAGCCCTCCGGATGCGACCCGATCGGCGGAGAACAGACGAGGCCGGTGTCTGGTCCCCATCTCAAAAGCAAGCGCTGAAGATAGTCCGCCGGCATCAGGACATTGCTGTCGGCCAGAACGATCCAATCATGCTTGGCGGCCGCCCAGCCCTTGGCGACGTTATTCAGCTTTGGATTGACCGATCCGAGATCGTCACCAATCAGCAGCCGTGCCGACACTTCGGGATGCCGTTCAATCAACGTCTCGACCAACGTCGTGGCCGGATCGTCGGCGCGCGCGGCACAGAAGAGGATTTCGTAACGCGGATAATCCAGCTCGAACGTGGATTGCAGTGTCAGCCCGTCGAATGGCTCGATACCACACACCGGCCGCACAATGCTGACCGCAGGCATATCGGAGCGAGCCCGAACATGCTTATCGCCGTGCCGGCAGCGCCACGCGGCGATGGCAACGGTTGCGACATGGATTGCCGTGGCCGCTGCTGCAAATACGGCAAGACCCCATCCCAGCTCATTCATCATCAAGATGTCTTCTGCGGCTAAAACGCTGACTTTGGCTCTGTGCGCGACTCTTGTGACATCGATATTACAGTCATCAGGCGCCTGCCTTGCTGGGGGGCTCGCTCGTCGAACCTCTCCGCTCCGCATTCCGGCCACGCCAAGCAACAAACCACACAGCGAAGGCGCACTGCTAGCTTGATGTATGGTGCGGCGATACTAGGTAAGAGTGGGTTGGAGCGTTTATGATGACGACTTCCAAAGCGCAGCATCACGTCGTCGTAGTCGGCGCAGGTTTCGGCGGATTGGAAACCGTGCATCGCCTGGCTGGCGCACCGGTTCGCATTACGATCGTCGATCGTCGCAATCACCACCTGTTTCAGCCGCTGCTCTATCAGGTTGCAACAGCTTCGCTTGCGCCCTCTGAAATCGCGTGGCCGGTTCGGCACCTCTTGCGCAATCGTCCCGATGTGACGACTCTGCTGGCAACCGTCGAAGGCATCGACAAGGATGCGCGCCAAGTCGTTCTCGATGATGGCTCGACCCTGTCTTACGATACGCTCGTGCTGGCCACCGGCGCTCGCCATGCCTACTTCGGCCATGACGATTGGGAGCCATTCGCCCCAGGCCTCAAAACGCTGGAAGATGCGACCGCGATCCGTCGCCGTATCCTGACCGCCTTCGAGCAGGCGGAACGGGAAACCGACCCGCAACGCCAGGCTGCACTTCTCACCTTCGTCGTCATCGGCGCCGGGCCGACCGGCGTTGAACTTGCCGGTACCATCGTCGAACTGGCGCGCTCAACGCTGCCGAAGGATTTCCGTCACGTCGATACACGGAAGGCGCGCGTGGTCTTGATCGAGGCCGGGCCTCGCGTCCTGGCAGGCTTTACGGAAGATCTATCAGCCTACGCCCTGCGTTCCCTGGAGGGCCTGGGCGTCGAAGTCGAACTTGGGCATCCCGTATCGGCCTGTACGGCTGACGGCGTCGTCTACGGCGACAAGACGCTTGCTGCGTCCACCATCATCTGGGCCGCCGGTGTGCAAGCCTCACCGGCCGGCGAATGGCTCGGCGCGCCGGTCGATCGGGCCGGACGCGTCAAGGTCGAACCAAACCTGACCGTGCCCGGTCATCCGGACATCTTTGTCATCGGCGATGCTGCGGCCGTAACCGCTCCGGACGGGACGCCGGTTCCGGGCATCGCGCCTGCAGCCAAGCAACAAGGCAAATACGTTGCTGACGTGATCAGAGCCCGTTTGCGCGGTGAGAGCGGAGCGCCCGTGTTCCGCTATAAGCATGACGGCAGTCTCGCAACGATCGGCAAGCGGTTGGCGGTCATTGATTTTGGCCGCATCAAGCTACGCGGCGCGCTGGCTTGGTGGATGTGGGGCCTTGCGCACATTTACTTCCTGATCGGAGTTCGAAACCGATTGAGTGTCGCCATGAGTTGGCTCTGGATCCATGCGCGGGACCAGCGCAGTTCAAGGCTGATCACGCAAGACAACGCACACACCGGCAAACGCGGGTAACGCGACCGTAGCACCACCGTCCATCATGTTTCAGGCGCCGCGACCGATGCGCACTTGCGCGCTCGCCGCCCGCGTGGCCTAACGCGTGGCTGACGTTTCCTAGCCAAAGGCCGCCATGATCCATCTCGACAACATCGCCAAACAGAACGGTCACCAGATCCTGTTCACCGGAGCCTCGGCAGCACTGTTCAAAGGCGAGAAGGTTGGCCTCGTCGGCCCCAACGGGGCGGGCAAATCGACGCTCTTCCGCATGATTGTCGGAGAGGATTATCCGGACGAGGGGCAAGTGTCCGTCGATCGCGGCATTACCATTGGCTATTTCAGCCAGGACGTCGGCGAGATGTCGGGTCGCAGCGCTATAGCCGAGGTGATGGACGGTGCGGGGCCGGTCAGCGTCGTTGCCGCGGAGCTCGCAGAACTCGAGGTCGCGATGGCAGACCCTGACCGGATGGACGAATTGGAGGCCTTGATCGACCGCTATGGCCTGGCGCAGACCCGCTTTGACCAACTCGGCGGCTACGCGCTGGAAGGACGTGCGCGAGAAGTATTGGCTGGCCTGAACTTCAGTCAGGAGATGATGGACAGCGACGTGGGCGCCTTGTCCGGCGGCTGGAAGATGCGCGTGGCACTTGCCCGCATTCTGCTCATGCGTCCCGACGCCATGCTGCTCGACGAGCCGTCGAACCATCTCGACATCGAAAGCCTGATCTGGCTTGAGCAGTTCCTCAAGGCCTACGACGGCGCCTTGCTGATGACCTCGCACGACCGCGAGTTCATGGATCGTATCGTCACCAAGATCGTCGAGATCGATAGTGGCGAGCTCACCAGCTACTCTGGCGGCTACGCATTCTACGTCGCGCAACGCGCGCTCGCCGATCAGCACCAGCAGGCGCAATTCGAACGCCAGCAGGCGATGCTCGCCAAGGAACAGCGCTTCATTGAGCGGTTCAAAGCCCGCGCATCACATGCCGCTCAAGTCCAGAGCCGGGTCAAGACCCTTGAGAAGATCGAGCGCGTCGAGCCGCCCAAGCGACGGCAAACCGTCGTCTTCGAGTTCCCGCCCGCGCCGCGCTCGGGCGAAGACGTCGCGACACTCAAAGGCGTGCATAAGCGCTACGGCAACCGCATCATCTATGAGGGCCTGGATTTCCAGGTGCGCCGGCGAGAACGCTGGTGCGTGATGGGCGTCAACGGCGCTGGCAAGTCGACCTTGCTGAAGCTCATAGCTGGCACGACCGAGCCGGATGCCGGCAGCGTCGCGATTGGGCCCAGCGTCTCGATGGGCTATTTCGCTCAGCACGCGATGGACTTGCTCGACGGCAATCGCACGGTGTTCCAGTCGCTCGAAGATCAGTTTCCGCAAGCTGGCCAGGGCCCGCTGCGCACACTCGCCGGCTGCTTCGGATTTTCGGGCGATGACGCGGAGAAGAAGTGTCGCGTGCTGTCGGGTGGCGAGAAAGCGCGTCTCGTCATGGCCAAGATGATGTTCGACCCGCCTAATTTCCTGGTGCTCGATGAGCCTACCAACCATCTCGACATGGCGACGAAGGAGATGTTGATCGTGGCGCTGTCGCGCTATGAAGGCGCCATGCTGTTCGTATCGCATGACCGGCACTTCCTGGCCGCGCTATCCAATCGCGTGCTTGAGCTGACGCCCGAAGGCGTTCACGCCTATGGCGGCGGCTACACCGAATATGTTGAGCGCAGCGGTCACGAAGCGCCGGGTTTACGGAGCTAACCGGCACGCGCAACTGAGAGACCGAGTGAACGGGAGGCGAAATGCCTCCCGTGAATCATGCTGTCGGCAACTTAGCTGGAAGCCACCTGCAAGAACTCAATCGTGATACTTTCCGCATTGCGAACGTAGCACACGCGCCGGCCCCGGTTCGGACCAGCGTCGATATTGATGATCTCGCCCGCGAGCTCGAAACCATAACGGCGTGCCGTCGCGACGGCCGCGTCCGCATCGTCGATGTCGAAGCCTACATGCGCCGAACCGGCATCGCACAGTCGGCTGCGCACAACCGTACGATCGGCCGGGCCGGAATAGCTGATCAGCTCGATGCGCTGACCGGCCGCCTCGACGAACGCGATCTCCAGCGATGCGCCGGCGATGCCAGTCATCCGCTGGATCAAAGCGTCATCGCGCGGACCTCGCGACAGCAGCT
>JAEZBU010000090.1 GCA_023426855.1 Pseudomonadota bacterium
CGACGCCAACTCGGCGACGTAGGTAATGGTCTGCCCGGCATCGAGCGAGATGCGGAAAATGTCGGCGCGGTCGCTTTTGACGCGCTCCGGCAGATAGCCGAGCGACGGCGTCACGGCCTCGATGCGCTGCGCATCGAGATCCGGCCAGATCACGGACGAGCCGGTAATCGTATAGCGTTCGGCGGTCAGCCATCGCTCGATCGGCTTATCGGTCGGGTTATGCAGCGCGAACACGATCCAGTTGGGATTGGTGCCTGACGTCGCTGCCCGAACCGACATGCGGCCGCTGACACCGTCCGCGCCCGGCGCGGTCTCAACCTGCAGAATATCGCCACGGCCGACGTGAAGCTCGCCCAGCGTGGTGATTTCAATGCGGTCCTGGTTGGGATCGACGGGAATGGGCTCGAGCGCAAACGAGGGCGAAGAGACGCTGGCAAGCAGCCAAGCGACAGCAAACGCAAGCCAGAATGCACGGGCAGCAAACCCGTGAGATCCGGCTCGATATGTCTGCAAAACTGCCCTCATATGAACGTCCCGATGCGCCGGGTCGCCTCCCTCGTATCTTCAACAATGGTCGCGAACAGGACGTGGTCCTGCCAGACGCCGTCGATCTTCAGGTAGCGCCGCGCCAATCCTTCGCGCTGAAATCCGTTATTTTCGAGGACACCCATCGACGCCAGATTGTTGGGCATGCACGCGGCTTCGAGCCTGTGCAGCTTGAGGTCCTCAAATGAAAAGCGGATCGCGGCCTTTACCGCGCTCGACATATGACCGCGCCGGACGTGCGGCAGGCCAATCCAGTAGCCCATCGCCGCCGCTTGGGTAACGCCGCGGCGCACGTTGCTGATGGTCAGTCCACCCAGCAACGCTTCGTCGGTGTCGCGGAATAGAAAGAAGGCGTAACCGAGATCCTCGCGAAGCTCGCGCTGGTAGTGGCGGATGCGGCGGCGAAAAGCGTCACGTGTCAGTTCATCACGCGCCCACTGCGGCTCCCACGGCACAAGATGATCGCGGCTGCGCGCCCTGAGTTCGGCCCAAGCGGCGTAGTCGCCCATCAGCGGCGGTCTGAGAAACAGGCCCTTGCCGCGCACGATCGGCAATTCGATTCCAAGTCCCGATCTCAGAAAGGCCATTGCACATACCTTCTGCTAGCCGACCAGGCGGCGCTCCGCCCGGATGGCATAATCCGTCGACCGTTTGCCGGCGCCGACCACTGCGACCGAAGGCGGCGCTGACCGTGCAACCCGCTCGGCGACCGCGCGGATCCCTTCCGCCGTCACATCTTCCACGCGGGCGCTGAGTTCGGCGGCCGGTATCAGGCGATCGAACACGATGAGTTGCCGCGCCATCTGTTCAGCGCGGGCGGAGGAGCTTTCAAGGCTCATCAGCAGTCCGGCTTTGAGCTGCGCCTTGGCGCGCGCAACCTCGACATCGCCTGGTGCACTGGCCGCAAGAGAAGACAGTTCGTCCCCGATCAGATCGATCAACTCGTCCATCAGCTCCGGCCCCGTCGCGGCATGGATATCGAACATGCCCGAGTCGTCCATGCCCCAGGCCGTCGAATAGATCGAGTAGCACAGTCCACGGTTTTCACGCGCCGACTGGAACAGGCGGGACGACATGCCGCCGCCGAACAATCCGGAGAACACCTGGACAGCGTAGAACTCCTGTTCGCGGTAGGATGGTGCCTCGAACCCCAAAAGCAGATGGCTCTGCTCGAACAGCTTCGAGGAGGCGCGACGGCCGCCGACATAGCGGGCCACGGCGGCATCCTGTGAATCGCCACCATTCAGGCCGCCAAATTGGGCTTCAGCGTGGCGGACGAGAGCGCCGTGATTTATTGCTCCGGCTGCAGAAATCACCATCCGCGGCGCAAGATAGCGCGCATCACGGAAGGCGCGCAGATCGGCAGCGGAAAAGCTCTTGACGCTGTCCCGCGTACCGATGATCGGGCGGCCGACGGACTGCTCCGGATAGGCGGCGTCCTGCACCATGTCGAAGGCGATTTCGTCCGGGCTATCCTGAATCCCGGCGATCTCCTGCAGCACGACCTCGCGCTCGCGCTCCAGTTCGCTCTCGGAAAACTCCGAGTTCTGCAGAATGTCGGCCAGGATATCGAGCGCAACGCCTTCGTCGCCCTTCAGCACGCGCGCGTAGTAAGCGGTGCTCTCCAGGCTGGTCGCGGCGTTCAGTTCGCCACCGACCTGCTCTATCTCCTCCGCAATCGCGCGCGCAGAACGCCGGGCTGTTCCCTTGAACGCCATGTGCTCCAGCAGATGCGAGATGCCATGCTGCTGCTCGCTCTCGTGCCGCGCGCCGACCGCGACCCAAACCCCGAGCGAAATCGTCTCGAGATGCGGCATGTGGTGCGAAACCACCCGCAGGCCATTCGACAGCGTCGTGACCTCAGTCGTCATGCGACAGGCTCCGCCCTTGCGATCCGGTCTTCGACAAAGCGCTCGACTGCGCCAAGGTCGTTCGGCAGCGCGGTCATGCGCTCGGGGTCCGTCATCAGCGAGGCCAGTCGCGGCGGCAACTGCGGCCGCTCGCCGAGCACTGCCTCCATGGCGTCCGGGAACTTGGCGGGATGCGCCGTGGACAACACAACCTGCGGCGTCGCACTGGCCTTTAACGTCCTTTCCGCAGCGATGATACCGCAGGCCGTATGCGGCTCAGCGATATAGCCCGTCGTATCGCGCACGCGGCGGATCAGTTCGGCGATATCAGCCTCAGTCGCGGAAGCCGCCGAGAAATCACGCTGCAGCAATGCCGCGCCGCCCTGAACCTCGAAGCGTCCCGACTGCCCTAGCGCCGCCATCTGCGCGCGGATCAGCGCCGCATCACGGTTCTGCGCCTCGAACAAGTAGCGCTCGAAATTCGACGACACCTCGATATCCATCGAGGGCGAGGTGGTCGCGGTGACGCCACGCTTTTCATAAGCGCCGCTTGCCACCGTGCGCGGCAGGATGTCGTTGGTGTTCGAGCCGATCACCAGCCGTTCGATCGGCAGCCCCATCTGGCGGGCCACATAGCCCGCGAAGATGTCACCGAAATTGCCGGTCGGCACTGAGAACGACACCGCACGATGCGGCGCGCCCAACGCGACACCGGCCACGAAGTAGTAGGTGACCTGCGCGACGATCCGCGCCCAGTTGATCGAATTGACGCCGGCAAGCTGCACGCGATCGCGGAAGTCGTGATGATTGAACATCGCCTTCACGAGCGCCTGGCAGTCGTCGAAGGTGCCGTCGATCTCGACCGCATGCAGATTGCGCTCGGGCGGCGTGGTCATCATGCGGCGCTGCACGTCGGAGACGCGACCGGCCGGAAACAGGATGACGACATCGACGGCGGATGATCCGCGGAAGGCTTCGATAGCCGCGCCACCCGTATCGCCGGACGTGGCGCCGACGATCGTTGCCCGTTGTTTACGGCGGGTCAGGACGTGGTCCATCAGCCGGGCGAGCAGTTGCATCGCCACGTCTTTGAACGCCAGCGTCCGTCCGTGGAACAGCTCCAGCACCCAGGTGTTTGGCGAAAGCTGAACCAGTGGTGTCACCGCTGAATGACCAAACGTGCCATAGGCGGCCTGCGCCATAGCCAGCAGATCAGCGCGCGGGATCGCGCCGCCCGTAAACGGCATGATCACATCGACGGCGACCTCGGCGAACGGCTTGCCTGCCATCGCCGCGATGTCCTCCGGCTGCAGCTTCGGCCACGTCTCCGGCACGTAAAGTCCGCCATCCCGCGCCAAGCCAGCCAGCAGCACGTCTTCGAAGCCCAGCACAGGGGCCAAGCCTCTCGTCGAAATGTAGTTCACGACGTCTTAACCTTCTTCGAGAAACGCAGACATGTATCCGCGTTCACACACTAGTGCCGTATCGCGGTTCAGGGAATCGCTTTCGCGCGGCCTGAAAGCATTGACTGCGCTTCTATCTACACATTCCTGCGTTGGATGTATGTCCGCCGCCGGGGGATGGCAAAATCACGCCCGATTGCGCAAGCGGCTTGCCGCAAAGGCCACATAGACACCGATCAGCGTCAGGCCTAGCGACCACCAGGTCAGCGCGTATTCCAAGTGCCTGTTCGGCAGCTCGATCCGGCTCTTGCGCGGCGCAGGCAGACCGCCCGGCGGTGAAGGCTCGATCTGCTCGACGTAGAACTCCAGCGGGTCAGGGCCAGCACCCTTCCAGCCTGCAGGCGCGGTGTCGGCAGCGCCAAGTCCCAGCAACTCCCGCGGATTGCGCAGGAACCACACTTTGGCCGCTGGGCTGTTCTCGCCGCTGAACGTGCCGCGCTGCTCGGCCGTACGGATCTGGCCGGTCAGCTCGATACGGTCGGCGACTTGCCCGGCCTCACGGCGCGATGGATCCTTCAGCGGCTCCGGCACGAAGCCACGATTGACGAAAATCCGCCCGCCGGTCTCCAGCTCGAACGGTGTCAGCACCCAATATCCCGGACCGCTCGGTCCGGAGCCCGCAGCCGGCGCGCTGGTGAATACGTAGAGCTCGCCCGCGTGATCGAACCGGCCCGCGAGCTGAACCATCATGAATTCGCAGGACGCCGCCAGACCGACCTCGTGCATCGGACGGCAGGACAGCGATGGCCACTGTGCAGCCGCGACCGGCGCCGCCGACGCCCGTGCATCGATGGTGGTGATCAGGTCTTCCTTCCAGGCTTTGCGCTGCCACTGCCACTGGCCTAGTCCTAGCAACAGCATCAGTGCCGGGATCGCGAGTAGCGTCGGCAGGATCAGACCGGCTTGCTTGAATTTCGTCAGCATGGCTCTAGGGCTGGTCCTCGGACAAGCGCCCCTCTTCCGCCTTGTGCTTGTACTGCAGGGCGATCAGCGTCGATTTCATCGGCCGCAGCATGCCAAACCCAAGCGCAAAGCTGACCGGCAGCCAGATGCCGTGCACCCAGGCAGGAGGCGATAGCTTGAACTCGACAATCAGCGCGGAGCCGAGCACCAGAAATCCGAGTAGCATGATGACGAACACCGCCGGACCGTCGCCGCTATCGGCAAAGCCGTAGTCGAGATCGCAGTTCGGACACTTGTCGCGCAGAGCCAGCGTTAAGGGGCTGCGGAAAAGTGGGCCGCTGCCACAGCGC
>JAEZBU010000147.1 GCA_023426855.1 Pseudomonadota bacterium
AGAAGCTCGAGATCAAGTCGGAGTTCGTGAACGGCCTGCGCGTTACCGACAAGCCCACCGTCGAGGTGGTCGAGATGGTGCTGGCGGGCGCCATCAACAAACAGATCGTGTCGGCCATCAACCGGCAAGGCGGCAAGGCCGTCGGCATCTGCGGCAAGGATGCCAACCTGATGGTGGCCAAGCGGATTACCGAGATGCCGGATCCGGAATCCAACATCATGAAGGCCGTCGATATCGGCTATGTCGGCGATCCGGTCGAGGTCAATCCACACATCGTCGACGTGATCTCCAATTCCGACATCATCCCGGTGATCGCGCCGGTCGCCTTCGACCGCGACGGAAACACGCTCAACATCAACGCCGATACCTTCGCCAGCGCACTCGCGGCCGCCATGAAGGCCAAGCGCCTGCTGCTACTGACCGACGTCGCCGGCGTGCTGGACAAGAACAAGACGCTTATTCCGCAACTGACCGTCGCCAAGGCCCGCGACCTGATCCGCGACGGCACGATTTCAGGCGGTATGATCCCGAAAATCGAAGGTTGCATCGAGGTCGTCGAGGCCGGCGTCGAAGCCGTGGTCATCATCGATGGCCGGGTGCCGCACTGCGTGCTGCTCGAACTGTTCACCGAGCACGGTGTCGGGACCCTGGTGGGTCAGGCTGAAGAGGCTGCGTGAACCATGGCTGACGAAACAAAGCCGGTCGATGCCGCCGTCTCCGCTGCCGCTGCACGGGTGGCGCGTCGCGGCTTTGATGCGACGCAGACCTGGATCTTCGATCTCGACAACACGCTGTATCCGGCGGAATGCAACCTGTTCGCTCAGGTCGATCAGCGCATGGGCGAGTTCATCGCCAGGTATCTCGGTGTCCCGTTCGAGCACGCGCGGCATTTGCAGAAGAGCTACTATCGGCAATTCGGCACGACGCTGTCCGGCCTGATGAAGGTGCACAAGCTCGATCCGGCCGACTTCCTGGAGTACGTGCACGACATCGACCTGTCGGTCGTCCCCGAGCATCCCGAACTGGCCGCCCTCATCGAACGCCTGCCCGGGCGCCGGTTGATCTTCACCAACGGCTCGCGCAAACATGCTGAGCGCGTTGCCGGCAAGCTCGGTGTGCTGCACCTGTTCGAGGACATCTGCGATATCGCGGCCTGTGAGTTCGTGCCGAAGCCCGAAGCCGACGCATTCGACCGCATGGTGCGCCGCCACGGCGTCGATGCGCGCAACGCGGCCATGTTCGAGGACATGCCGCACAACCTTGAAGCGCCGCACACACTTGGGATGACGACCGTGCTGGTGCATTCCAGCTATTACGACCATCCGATCCAGCGCAAAATCCGATCCTGGACCGAGCCGCCCGAGCACGTGCACCACATGACGGAGAACCTTGCCGATTTCCTGTCGCAGGTTGCCCTGGCTGCGCGCCAGGCACGCTAAACCAGCATTATTCCGTCGCCGGAGGTTCGCAGCTTGAGTTGCATAGCTGCAACGGTCGGCGAGCTGAGCTGTTGACGATCCCCTCTGCCACTGGCCTTGCCGTCATTCGTGCGCCATTGAAGTGCCGTCAAGTGGAGGTATCCGCCTCGGCGGGATGTGCCGAACAGAAGTGGGGTGGCTCAGTGGCGCGAAAAAGCGGACAACTCGGCTGGTACGTGACGTTCGTACTGATCGCGGTCGCCGCATTTGCCGGGATCTACGCGCTCACTGGTCAAGATGCCCTCGCTGCCGCCGTTCGAATCCTCTGGAACGGCTTCGCGCTTGTTTTCAACGCGATAGCGCGCCTGATAGGTAGCCTGCTCGGACTGGTGGCGCGCGGCGTCGGATGGCGGCGGCTGTCACGGATCTCCAAGGTCATTACCGGGATAGGCATCGGCTACGCGGCCAGCGTCGTCATTAGCGACGATAAGGTGCAACGCGCGCGCGGCTGGCGCAACCGGATGCGCATGCTGATTACGATCGCCCGGAATCGCTGGCAGGCTCTGTCTCTCACCTCGAAGATTTTCGTCGTCGTGGTGCTGATCGCCAGCCAGGTCTATCTGCATTCCGTGCTGGTCATTTTCCCGATTGCCTTCCTGGTTCCGGTGGTTCGTCGCCTTTGGGTTCGCCTTGCCGATCTGGCATTCGGAAAATGGTATTGGAAGCGCTTTGGCTCGCGTCATCGCTCGTCCGTCAACGCGCTGCGCAGGCTACCTGGCGTCCGCTCGCTTATCGGTTGGTCGCGCGTGACCCGGCTGCGCTACCTGACGGCTTGGCGGCTGTGGCGGCATGAGCCGCGCTATCGCATCCAAGAAACCAACAAGCGCGCGGTGAACTTCGTCGAGCCTATCCGGCTGTGGTGGCGCTGCGAGCTCGATAGCTACGTCGGCAGGCCCTTGCTTGCCGGTCCGCGAGCGCCCTTGCTCTGTGCGACGAACCCAGACGAACCGCATACGTCAGAAAGGGGCTGGACAACGTCCGCGCCCTCAATCACGCTGGCAGCGACGAAATCATTGGCCCAGCGGGACGCCTGATTTCGCATTTCTCTTGTCCCGCGCGACCGGAAAAATCCGGCGGCGAGTTCAGGAGGAAACGCGATGACCAGAAAAATGGCGCTGTCGCGCCGTGGTGTACTCAAGGGAGCCGCCGGCGCGGCGGCCATAGGCATTACCGGCTTCCCGGCCATTTCCCACGCACAGTCCGACGTTATCAGAATCGGCCATTTGACCCCGCGAACCGGATTTCTCGGAACGCTCGGTGATTTTGCGGTGCAGGCTGCCGATCTGGCGGTCGAAGAAATCAACGGCAATGGCGGCGTTCTCGGCCGCAAGATCGAGTTGCTGAAGGAAGACTCGGTCAACCCGCAGACGGCCTCGACAAAAGCCGAGCGCATGATCGAGCGCGACAAGGTGGCGTGCATCGTCGGCGAAATCTCGTCCGCCTCCGCGCTGACCATCGCGCAGGTCGCCCAGCGGACGCAGAACCTGTTCCTCAACACAGGGGCCAATTCGGACGCCCTGCGCGGCTCGAACTGCAACAAGTACATGTTCCACGTCGAGAGCCAGAACTCGATGTACGTGAAGACCGTTGGTCGCGCGCTGCTGGCGCAGGACCAGGTCAAAGGCAAGAAGTGGTATTCGCTGACCGCCGACTACGCCTTTGGTCACGACCTGCTGAAGGTCGCCAAGCGGTTCATGGAATCTAACGGCGGCACCTTCGCCGCTGACGAACTGGTGCCGACGGATGCGGCGGATTTCTCGGCGTTTCTCGTCAAAATCCGCAACGCCAAACCTGATCTGGTTGTGTCCAATCTCGCCGGCGTGCAGATCACCAACTTCCTCAAGCAATACTCGGA
>JAEZBU010000276.1 GCA_023426855.1 Pseudomonadota bacterium
ACATCGACCACGATCGGGAACGGCCGGCGCTGCTCGAAGTTGTCGTAAAGATGAGTAGCGTCCGAAGCCAGAACCACCCAGCCGGTCGCGGTCAGCACCCGCACGCTTTGCAGGCCCTTGCTGTGGCCGGGCATGGCATGCACGGTGATGCCCGGCGCGATCTGGCCATCGCCTTCGTGGAATTGCACCCGGCCGGAATACACTTTCTTGACCATCTGGCAGATGTGGTCGGCGTTGAAAGGCTTCTGCAACACGGAATCGCACATGCAGCGGCCGGTGGCATAGGCCATCTCGGCTTCCTGCAGATGGAAGGTTGCTGCCGGGTAGTGGTCCAGCGTGCCGGCGTGGTCGTAATGCAGGTGGGAGATGATGACGTTGTCGATGCTGTCCGCGTCGACGCCGATCAGCTTCAAGACCTCGCGCGGCTCGTGCTCGATGGCGCGACCGCGATTGGCCGCTTCCTCGCGATCGAAGCCGGTATCGAGCAGGACGGTGCGGTTCTTGTTGCGGATGACCCAGACGAAATAGTCTATGGGCTGCAGGCTGGCGTGATCGTCCGGGAAAAGGAAGTTGTCGGCGCGGGTACGGTTCGCATGCCGGCCGTACTTGAGCGCGAGAATTTCGTAAGTCTCCACGTCAGCCATGACGTTTCCCCCTGGTGCGTTGGCAGTTTTGAGTTAGATAGCCACCATGAGGGGGCAGCGTCGAGCGGAAAGCCCCTTGCCGAGTTGCCCAATTGCCAAAGGATCGCCGCGTGAACGTTTCGTTCCTGCAGGAACTGCTCAACAATGTGGCCGAGCAGGGACGTCAGCTGCTGCCCTGGTCATTGCGGAATGGTGATCCAACGGCGGATATCGTTGAGCTGTCGAAGGCGTTGGTTTCGGTGCGCGGAGAAGCTTCCGGAGTCGCGTTGGCGCACCAGATCCTGACGCTGTATCGCGAGCTGGATGCTGGCGAGAAGGAAACCTTCTTCCGCTTTCTCGCCGAAGCGCTGAAGCCGGACGAGACGGAAGCCAGCGCGGCGGCTGCTGCTTATGTCGCCGATCCGTCACCGGCGGCTCTGGCGCGGCTGCAGGCAGCCGTCGATAGTCCGCGGCAGGAGTTCTTCCGGCGCCTCAATCTCGCGCCCGGCGCCACGGCGGAGATCGTCGCGCTGCGCCGCGATCTTCTGGACCTGCTCAACGGCGACGCGGAATTGGCCGCTGTCGACAGTGACCTGCGGCACTTGCTGTATTCGTGGTTCAATCGCGGGTTTCTCATGGTTCGCCGCATCGATTGGCAGACGCCGGCGGCGATCCTGGAGAAGATCATCGCCTATGAGGCGGTGCATGAGATCAAGGGCTGGGACGACCTGCGCCGCCGTCTCGATCCGGCCGATCGGCGCTGCTTCGCCTTCTTCCATCCCTCGCTGATCGACGATCCATTGATCTTCGTCGAGGTCGCGCTGACCCGCGATATTCCCGCGACCATCCATAGCGTGCTCGAGGAGGCGCCGAAGTCGGCGCCGGCATCCGAACCGCGCACGGCGGTGTTCTACTCTATCTCGAACTGCCAGGAGGGGCTGAAGGGGATTTCCTTCGGCAACTTCCTGATCAAGCAGGTGGTCGATGAACTGGCGCGCGAGAAGCCGAGCCTGCGCACATTCGTGACGCTGTCGCCCGTGCCGCGCTTCGCCCGCTGGCTTCAGTCGGTGCGCGAGGACGGTGAGGACAGCGTGCTGACGCCGGAGATGCACACGGCGCTGGCGGCGCTCGATGATCCGCTGTGGCTCGATGATCCCGCGACGGCCGCCGACCTGGAAGGGCATCTCAGCGCGCTGGTCGCGCATTATCTGGTACAGGAGAAAGCCGGGGACGGCAGGCCGATCGATCCGGTAGCCCGCTTCCATCTCGGCAACGGTGCGCGGCTGGAGCGGATCAACTGGCTTGCCGACGTTTCGGGCAAAGGCATGAAGGAATCCCACGGCGTGATGGTTAACTACCGTTACGAGATCAAGGAGATCGAGCGCAACCACGAGGCGTATGCCAACGAGGGCGTCGTGGCGATCTCGCGTGCGGTGCGCGCCATGCTGCCGACGGTCAAGGTGCGGACGACGCCCGAGCCGAAGCCGCTTGCCATTCCTGCGCCGGGAGCAGACAGCACTGAGGCACATATTGCCGCCACGCCGGAGGATCGCTAAAGCCGTGTCCGGCTTGTGCGGGATCGGCCGGCATGCTGAAGTCGTCGGCGGGGTCGTCGGGGGCTGGAACTGGTTGAAGTGCGGGAGCTACCATGCGCTACGATGATCGTGACCGGGAAAGCCAGAATGTCGAGGACCGCCGTGGCGAGACGCGCGGCGGCGGGTTCAGGTTTCCGGGAGGTGGCGGCGGTCGCATGCCGATCCAGATCGGCGGCCGTGGTGGCGGGATGAGCCTGACCACGCTGCTGATCATTGGCGCGATCATGCTCATGTTCGGCATCAATCCACTGGATCTGCTGACCGGCGGCGGGCCAGGCGGCTCCGGTGGGCCCAATATCGGTCGCGAAATTCAGATGCCGCGTATGGATCCGGGTAGCGACGCCCAGCGGCAGGGTTTCGAGCTTCCGGGGCGCAACAGCCAACAGGCTGACCGTGGCGACGATGCCCAGAAGCGCTTCGTCGCCCGTGTGCTGGCCGACACCGAGGATGTCTGGAAGCCGATGTTCGAGCGCAACGGCCTGCGCTATCAGGAACCGCAACTGGTTCTCTATACCGGAGCCGTGCAGACCCAATGCGGCCAGGGCGTTTCGGCGGTCGGGCCGTTCTATTGCCCGCTTGATCGCAAGGTCTATCTCGACCTGTCGTTCTTCAATGAGCTGGAGCGCCGCTTCAAGGCTCCGGGCGACTTCGCCCAGGCCTACGTGATTGCGCACGAAGTCGGCCACCATGTGCAGACGCTGCTGGGTATCGCCGAAAAGGTCCAGGCGCTGAAGCAGCGCGTGTCCGAACGTGAGGCCAACCAGATCCAGGTGCGGATGGAATTGCAGGCCGACTGCTTGGCCGGCATGTGGGCAAAGCTGACCCACACGCAGAACAATCGGCTTGAACCGGGTGACATCGAGGAAGGTCTCAATGCCGCCAGCCGTATCGGCGATGACACCCTGCAAAAGCAGCAGACTGGCCGCGTTGTGCCGGACGCCTTCACGCATGGCTCGTCGGCGCAGCGCGTACGCTGGTTCCGCCGCGGTTTTGAAAGCGGCAGCATGCAGCAATGCGACACCTTTAATACGAACGACCTTTAACCGTCCTCGATGTCGCGCGGTGCCCGCCTGTCGGGTGTCGCGCGATCATGCTAACAACCCATCGAACAACCAAACCTTTTGGGGGATACTCTCATGAGCAACCGCTTACAGGGCAAGACTGCATTCTGCACCGCTTCCGGTGCCGGCATCGGCCGCGCCACCGCAATCGCATTCGCCCGTGTGGGCGCCCGCGTCATCGCTACCGATGTCGACGAAGCCAAATTGGACGGCTTGAAGCAGGAGGGCGTGGCCGAGTGCCTGTCGCTCAACGTGCTCGACACGGCCGCCGTCAACGCGATGGCCAAGCGCTTTCCCGATGTCGATGTTCTCTTCAACGCTGCCGGTTTCGTGCATCACGGCACGGTGCTCGAAAGCACGGACGCCGAGTGGGATCGTGCATTCGATTTGAACGTCCGCTCCATGGACCGCACGATCAAGGCGTTCCTGCCGGGCATGCTGGCCAAGGGCGCTGGCTCGATCGTCAACATCGCGTCCGGCGCCGGCTCGATCCGCGGCGTTGCCAATCGCTATGTCTACGGCGCCACCAAAGCGGCGGTCATTGGTCTGACCAAGTCGGTCGCGGTGGACTTCATCCGCAAGGGCGTGCGCTGCAATGCGATCTGCCCGGGCACGGTGCAGTCGCCGTCGCTGGATGATCGCATCGCCGATCTGGGCAAGGCCGTCGGCGGCACCGAGAAGGCCCGCCAGATGTTCATCGATCGCCAGCCCATGGGCCGCCTCGGCACCGCGGAAGAAATCGCCGCCATGGCCGTCTACCTCGCCTCGGATGAGAGCCGGTTCACCACTGGCACCACCATGCTGGTCGATGGTGGCTTCGCACTTTGATGATAAGGCGGGCTGCCGCTGATTGGCGGCGGCCCGGTCTGTCCGAGTTCCCGAGCTTATCGCCTGCGATCCGTGACCACCGCAATAGGTGGCGATCGTGGCGCGCCGCAAAGGGCTCGTCTATAAAAACCAGACGCGTCGCCGGCTATTGCCGGGGACGACTCACGTCGAATAAGGGGAACGCCGGATGCCGCGCTTTGCCGCCAATCTCAGCATGATGTTCAACGAGGTGCCGTTCCTCGATCGCTTCGAGGCGGCGGCCAAGGCCGGGTTCAAGGGCGTCGAATTTCTCTTCCCCTATGAGTTTCCGGCCGCGGAGATCGCAGCGCGCCTGAAGGGCAATGGACTGTCGCAGGTTCTCTTCAACCTGCCGCCGGGTGACTGGAGCAAAGGCGAACGCGGGCTTGCCGCGCTGTCGGGCCGTGAGGCGGATTTCGAAGCCGCGATGAAAACCGCGCTCAGCTATGCAGAGGCGCTCGACTGCCCGCGCGTGCATGCCATGGCCGGCCTCGTGCACCAGGGCGCCAATCGCGCGACCTATGTGAGCAACTTGAAAAAGGGCGCGCGGATGGCCGCGGCGTCCGGCATCGATGTCATCATCGAGCCGATCAACACGCGCGACATCCCGGGCTTCTTCCTGAACCGGACGGGCGACGCGCGGGCGGTGATCTATGAAGTGGGCGAGCCCAACCTCGGCCTTCAGTTCGACCTGTATCACCGCCAGATCATGGAAGGCGACGTCGCCACCGCGATCCGTGAATATGCCGCTTTGACCCGCCATTATCAGCTCGCCGGTCCGCCGGATCGCGGCGAGCCGGATGCGGGGGAACTCAACTACCCCTGGCTGTTCAAGCTCATCGACGAGACGGGCTTCGACGGCTGGATCGGATGTGAATACCGGCCGCGTGGCGACACGGTGGATGGATTGAAGTGGGTGGAGCGCTGCGGCGTCAAACTCTGACAACATCATTCAGGTTTTAGGGAGAACACCCCATGAAGATCCTCATCATCGGCGGCGCCGGCATGGTCGGCCAGAAGCTGGCTCAGCGTCTTTCCAAGGACGGCAATCTGGGTGGCAAGGAGATTACCGGCCTGCTGCTGCACGATGTCGTCGAGGCGCAGAAGCCGCAAAGCGCGTTTCCTGTCACGACGGCCGTTAGTGACCTGTCGCTGCCCGGCGAGGCCGAGAAGCTCGTCGCCGACAAGCCGGACGTCATCTTCCACCTGGCTGCGATCGTCTCCGGCGAGGCCGAGCAGGAGTTCGACAAAGGCTATCGCATCAATATGGATGGCACGCGCGATCTGCTGGAGGCGGTGCGTGCGGCAGGCAACAAGCCGCGTATTGTCTTCACCAGCTCCATCGCGGTTTTCGGTGCGCCGTTCCCGGATGCCATTGGCGACGAATATTTCACCACGCCGCTGACCTCTTACGGCACGCAGAAAGCGATCGGCGAACTGTTGCTGGCTGACTACACGCGCAAGGGCTTCCTGGACGGCATCGGCATCCGGCTGCCCACCATCTGCGTGCGTCCGGGCAAGCCGAACAAGGCAGCCTCGGGCTTCTTCTCCAACATCATCCGTGAGCCGCTGGCCGGCCACGAAGCGGTGCTGCCGGTTTCCGAGGATGTCCGCCATTGGCACGCGAGCCCGCGTGCCGCCGTTGGCTTCCTCATCCATGCCGCGACCATCGACGGAGCCAAGGTTGGACCGCGCCGCAATCTGACCATGCCTGGTCTATCGGTGACTGTGGGCGAACAGATTGCTGCTCTGCAAAAGGTCGCTGGCGACAAGGTCGTGGCCCGAATCCGGCGCGAACCCGATCCGGTGATCATGGGAATCGTAGCTGGTTGGCCCCGCAACTTCGATACCAGCCGGGCGCGGTCACTCGGATTTACCGCTGAATCCAGCTTTGAGGAGATTATCCGGATACATATTTCGGATGAATTGGGCGGAAAAATCGCCTGAGACAAAAATGTGCAGGTCGCATGTCATCCAAATGCCGTCCTTCTGCGTTGTAAGTCAGGCAGGCAACCTCCCGACGCTGTAGCAAATACTTCGGCTGGTGAGGGGGTTATGTCGCTCAAAATAGTCAGTGGACGATTGGATGGAGATTAGCGATTTGCATAAAACTCCGACAAAAAACTCGCTGGACTGAGGTTTTTGGAGGCCGTTTTCGCCGCCATTAACCTATCTGGCCCCTATTCGCGCCATAATGATCCGCGCTAGATTGTGTGCGGATCACGCGAGGGGTGACTGGATTAAGGCAATCTATGGAGGGCGGGTAATGCCCCGCCGGTTTCATACGTGATACGTCCAGCCGACCTTCATGCATCTAAAGTGCATGCTGATAGCTTACCGGCTTGCTCGCGAAGCGCGGCGTGTTCGCTACCAGCTTTAAACGTGGCTCGGGCATGATTACGTGTCTTCATAGGATTGTTGGCAATTGCTGAGACCGACAGGACCTATCGAGGCCTAGAAACACATGCCAAACGCTTCACCGTCAGCGCAACATCTGGCTCGAGATACGAGGATGACGTCCGAAATCGAGGCTGTGACCGTTACCCCACGGCCTTTTACCGCTCCGTGGCTTGAAGCAGTGCACGTCAACGGGCGTTCTGCATTGGCTGCAAAAGTAGCCGATAGCGAAGGCATAGAACCTGTGTTCCGTGACACCGCCCACACGATCCTGCCGGTCGAGTATCAAGGCCGCGAGATCTTTTTCGAAGCGCACGCCTATGAGGATGATTCGGCCTCATACCAGGCGATGGCGCTTGTGCATCAGCCTGATAAAAGCTCGCAAGAGCTTCCTATCGTCCGGCTGCACAGCGGTTGCGTGACCGGCGATATTTTCCATTCCCTGCGCTGCGATTGTTATCCGCAGCTTCAAAAGGCGATCGACCGCGTGGTCAATTCGCCGAAAGGCGCGATTATCTATCTGCCGCATCATGAAGGTCGCGGCATTGGGTTGGTCGCTAAGATCAAGGCTTACGCTGAGCAGGATCGCGGGCTCGATACCGTGGATGCCAATCTTTCTATTGGCGCGCCGGTTGACGCCCGTGATTACGAACTCGCTGCCAAAATCCTGAAGGATCTTGGTTTTACTGAAATCCGGTTGCTGACCAATAACCCGCTCAAAATCGAAGCTCTGCAAAAGCATGGCATTACGGTTGTCGAGCAGGTTCAGCACGCGACGTTGCCGTCGGCGCACAACGCGCGTTATCTGGCGACGAAGAAGGAGCGCATGGCGCATAAGCTTTGACGATTGCACCTGCGCACTTTGTCGAAATGCGAATAGTAAAGCGCCCCGCTTGTTCTGGTAGGGCGTTTTTTCTTTTGGCCATTATGGATATGCGGCTAATGCGATCGGCTTGGTCTAAAGCGGTAGGCCTAATGAAAAGGCGACCATTAAGCCGCAAGTCAGCAAATAGACCCTGACTATCTCGGATGCCGATCAATTATCGGCACCCTCTTTGGTCTTTTCACGCTCAGCGACGTGCGGCTCGGTGAAGTCGCCTTCGGCGACCAGCCGCGAGAACAGCCCGCCTTCTGCCACCAGCGATCTGAACGTGCCGCGTTCCACGATCTGGCCCTGGTCGAACACCAGGATCTGGTCGGCATTGGCCACCGTCGATAGCCGGTGGGCGATAATGAAGGTCGTCCGGTCGCGGCGCAGCGCGTCGAGCGCCCGCTTGATCTTGCCTTCGGTTTCGGTGTCGAGCGCGCTGGTGGCCTCATCAAGGATCAGGATGGGGGCATCCTTCAGGATCGCCCGAGCTATCGCGATACGCTGGCGCTCACCACCCGAAAGCGACGCGCCACGTTCGCCGGCAAGGGCTGAATAGTTGTCAGCCTTGCGCTTGATGAACTCATGCGCTTCCGCCTTGCGCGCGGCGTCCTCGATGGATTCGATGCTGGCGTCCGGCCGGCCGACGCGGATGTTTTCGGCAATGCCGCGATTGAACAGGCCGGCATCCTGAAACACCACCGCCATGGCATGGCGCAGGGAATTCAGCGTGACGTCGCGAATGTCCTGACCGTCGATCAGGATTCGGCCGGCATCCGGATCGCGCAGCCGCTGCAACATGGCCAGCGTCGTGGTCTTGCCGGAGCCGGTGGGGCCGACGAGGGCCACGGTCTGTCCCGGCTCAGCCTCGAAGGATAGATCGAAAACGCCGTGCTGGCCTTCGCCATAGCGGAAGGTGACATTCTCGTAGCGCACGCGCCCCTGGACGTTCTGCAGTGGCTTGGCGTTCGGGATCTCCTTGATGGCGACGGTGGTATCGAGAAGATCGAAGAACGAGTTCATGGTCGGCGCTTGCATGAACATGCGCGCGACGAACCCGGAAAGCTGGTCGAGCTTGCCGATCAGAAGTGCTGCGAAGGCGACGAAACTGACGATTTCGCCGACCGTGACCTCGCCGCGTCCGGCCAGGTAAGCGCCGACCGAAAAGACGGCGACCATGGTGATGGTCGAGGCGGCCCGCGTCAGCACGGTAAGCAGGCCCCACCAGGTCAGCACCGGATACTGCGCCGCCAGCAACTGGCTCATCATGCCGCGCAGGGCCGAGGCCTCGGCCGCCAGCCGGGCATAGCTCTGGACCACGGGCACGTTGCCGATGACATCGCCGACCCGGCCGAACACCTCGATGTAGTGCCGCTCGACCGCCGCCTGTCCGTCCGATGTGCGATAGACGACCACGACATTGAGGATCGTGTAGACGACGGCCAGAATGGCCAGCAGGCTTGCAAGCTGCCAGTTCATCACGATCGCTGTCGGCACCAGGAACAGGATGCTGACGATGGCGGCGAGCTGTTCGCGCACGAAGGTCAGCCAAGTGGCGAACAGCGCGTCGGTGCCGGCCAGGATGGTGCGCACGGTGGCGCCGGTTCCGCGCTCCGACAGGTAGCTGATGGGCAGGGTCAGCGTGCGCTCGAACGCGTTGCTCATAGCGGCGAGACGCTGGCGATGGGCCAACCGGTCGGCCGCGACCGCCACGATGACGCCGGCGACTATGCCGAACAGGCCGAGCGCCGCCCAAAGGCTGATGAGGAACCAAGCTTCCTCGCGCCGCGACAGCGCATCGACAACACGGCCGAACAGGATCGGTTCAGCGAGTTGAACCAGCGCTATGCCGACGTTGGCCGAAATCAGGGCGACGACGAGCCAGCGTTCAGAGGCGAGCAGCCCGAGGGCGCGAAGGTGGATCTTGATGAGCTGCATCTGCGTCGAGGGCGGAAGTTTCCAACGTGGACTATAACGCGCAATGATCTCTAATAGGAGCGATTCATGATCTCATGAAGGGCTCCCGCGAACGGCCGGAATTCAAAACGCACCGTGTGGCGCCCCGCAGGCACTTCGACCGCGCGAAACAGCACATTGGCGCGCCGCAGCGGAGCAGGCGAGCCGTCGATCCGGGCGTACCACCACGGATGCCAGACGTCCGAGAGCACGACCCAGCCGCCATCCGGGCTGTCGGCTTCTATGTCGATCACGGTGTTGGTGGTGCGAACGATGCGCGCCGTGCCCGGCTGCCGCGCCGTTTGCTCCGGCGCTGGATCGAGCACGACAGTGGTGGCGAGGTCGACGTCGGGCCAGATGCCATCGCTCAACAGTTTATCGAAGCTGGCGCTGACGGCTTGATTGGCGAACATCACCCTGGGTAGCGCGCGGGGATTCTCATAGACGTACCCCTCGGGTGTCTTTCCGATCAGCGTCAAGTCGCCGGGCTTGAGCGCCGGGTCGATCTTCTCAATCGGCACGCCCGTCGCGATGTAGCGCAAGCCCAGCAGGTCGGCCAGCGGCGAACGGTAAGATGGGAACAACGGTGCGAACTTACGCTGGTCGGGCAGCCCGACGGTGTCGCCGGCGCCAGTCGCCTGCACGTAGAGCCGCAGCCGCACGGGATTGTAGCCGAGCGTGTTGTCGAAGTTGTGCGTCAGGCTGGCGTTGGGCCAGTGGAAGCCGAGACCCGCGAGTTCGACGCGATCGCGCCTTGCTTGGCTTTCCGGCGTCGCCAGCTTTTCCTTCAGCAGCCGAACCGTTTCGTTGCCTTGGCCGGGCTGCAGCATGTCGATGGCGGATGGCGGCAGGGCGGTGGCGCCGTTGGGGCCGTTGTTGATGGTGAGGTCGGCGGTCAGGGCGGCGATGATGACCAGAGCAGCGGCAAGCGGCTTGGTGTTTTTCAGCCGGCCGGCAACCCAAAACACCAAGACGCTTGCGGCGATCGACGCAAGCGCCAGCAGCAGCGGTGGGATCGCCATATCCACACGATCGAGATTTACGGCAAAACTGAACGCCAGCACGATGATAGCCGCGACCATGCCGATTTCGACGAGCGCCTGCCATCGCGTTGGCTTGGGCAGGGAGCCGCTGAACAGGAGATGCGCAACGTATCCCGCCAGCAGCGCGCCGATCCCTCCAACCAGGAACGTGGCGTCAGCCGGCCGACGGTAAAGATCGACGCCGGGGAGCACCTCATACATCAACCGGAAAACCGGCGTGTACCAGCCGAGCGCATAGAGCATGGCGACGCCGGCCGCGATGGTGAAAAAGCGGATGTCGCGCTGCCATAGCAGCCCGCGGCTGATGCCGATGACCAGCAGCAGCAGCGGAATGATGCCGAGATAGAGCTGGCCGACATTCTGGGCGATGAACAGGTCGGTGCCGATCCAGGTGAAGCTGGGCGGGCCCCAGTATTTGTCCATGGGTCCGGCCGCGCCGAAGATATGCGGCACCACGGCGGTAACGGTCAGTGCCGGATGCAATGAACCGCGTCCGGCGCCGATGAAATCGATCGAGGGGCGATTGGATTGCCCGGCCAGCAGGATGGTCAGGGTCAGCGGCACGATCACGAGCAGCAGTGCGGTTATCGCGCCGGCGGCCAATGGCTTGATGCTGGCACGAAATGCTGTGCCGCGATGCGCAGCCGTCAGCCAATGCCAGGCGACGAATCCGCCAAGCATATAGAGGCCGAGCAGGCCGACCTGATCGCGGCCCAGCACGATGAAGGCGCTGACCAACCCCGATGCGGCACCATAGGCTGCCGAGGACTGCAGCAGCCCTCGACGCAGGAACAGCAGCGCCCAGGGCAGGTAGGCGAGGCTCATCACCTGGCCGAAGTGCTGGATGCGCCACGACATGGCGCCGCCGAACTGAAATGCCAACGCGGCAACGATAGCCGCCGCCCAATGCCATCCGAAATCGCGCGCCAGCAGGGCGACGCCGATGCCGCCGACGAGGACGGTCAGCAGGACGGTGGTATCGACCGCCCACAGGCTCGGCGCACCATCCAGCAGCGCCAGCAGCAGCATCGGTGGCGAGAACATCATCGATTGCGGATCGGCGATCTGGGGATGGCCGCCGAACACGTTGGGCGTCCAGAACGGCCACTCGCCACGCGCGATGCTGGCGGCCAGGTACTGGATCTGTGGCTGGAAGTGCGCCTTCGCATCCCAGGGAATCGTGACTGAACCGGACAGCCACGGCCAGCAGAACGCCAGCCAGCTCAGCCCAATCAGCGCCGCGACCGGCAGAAGTGGCCACTGGGCAGGGGCGGCAAATGGGGAACGGGAGCCGGGCTGGGGCATGGTTTCGTCCGAACGCATGGGCCGTGGCCGCGGGTTTCTGTCGTTCATCTGTCGATCACGCGCAGACGCTACTTAGGTCAGGACATTACATACGTAAGTCAGCCACAGTTGGGCGGCACGCTGTATAGCATCTTGCTCTGGAGCGCGCGTCGCCGTAATCGAATGCAATCCAATCGGCCGCAACTTTAGAGCGGCGCTGGGAGAATAAGCTGCACACGCGAACCGGTGAGACCATGTCGCGCGCAAGCCAGTCGGAACCCGGCCAGACCGGGGCAGCCAATGCCCCGTCCAATGATGGCCCTGATCCCATGGCCGCCTGTCCCGACGACGATCCCTGCCGCGTCATCCGTGAGGCGTCTGGTGAGCGGCCGTTTGTGGTTGCACAACTCGGGCAGTCGCTGGACGGACGGATTGCGACGCCAACCGGAGAAAGCCGCTGGATCAACCGCGAGGCAGCGCTGGACCATCTGCATCGACTACGCGCCAGCGTCGATGCGGTCGTGGTCGGCGTGGGTACGGTGTTGGCCGACGATCCGATGCTCAACGTGCGCCGCGTACCGGGCCGGCATCCGGCACGCGTGATCATCGATCCGAATGGGCGGCTGCCGCACGGTATCAAATGCCTGAATGACGACGGTGTGCGGCGGTTTGTCGTACGCGCCTGCGATGCACCGATGCCGGATGGGATTGACGTCATCCGCTTGCCACGTGCGGCGCAGCAAATCGATCCGGCCAGCATCGTCGCTGCATTGTTCGAGCGCGGACTGAAACGCTTGCTGATCGAAGGCGGTGCCCGGACGATTTCCCAGTTCATCGATGCGGATGCCGTTGACCGGCTGCATGTGCTGGTGGCGCCGATGATCATCGGGTCCGGCCAGACCGGTTTGGAACTGAATCCGATTGCCAGTCTTACTCAGGCACGGCGGCCGCACACCCGCGTCTACATGCTCGCCGACGGTGATGTGTTGTTCGATTGCGACCTCAGATCTGACGATGGGAGATCGGCATGATTGAAAAGGGACGCGTACAGCTTGCGGAAACCGAGAAATACAGCGGCACGGCCAGATTGTTTCACTGGGTTACCGTTGCGTTCATCGTGGTGATGATCCCGGTCGGCTTCGCGATGGCCTATCGCGGCAACACGCTGAACATCTGGGACGACACCACCAACAGCCTCTACAGTGCACACAAGCTGGCGGGCTTCACGCTGCTGTGGATCGTGCTGGCGCGGCTGGCCTATCGACTGGTGCGTGGTGCGCCTTCGCCGGAGCCGAGCCTCGAGCCGTGGCAGGTCACGGGGTCGCGCATCGTGCACGGCCTGCTTTATGGGTGCGTCATCGCCATGCCGCTGCTCGGCTGGCTTGGCGTTTCCTATTATCCGGCGCTCGATATCTTCGGCCTGTTTTCGCTGCCCGCGCTGGCATCACCCGATGAGGCGGCTGCCGCGCGTGTGCTGTGGTGGCACGGCATGCTGGCCTTTGTGTTTCTCGCGCTGATCGCGATGCACGTCG
>JAEZBU010000302.1 GCA_023426855.1 Pseudomonadota bacterium
GAACTTCCGGATCGACGCTGACGCCGCCGTCGACCAGTTCGATCCCCAGCTTGCCAAGCACGATACCCAGCAAGCGCTTGCCGTAGAAATGCACGTCCGTCGTCGCGACGACGAGCTTCACCTTGCCCGCGGCGACAAGCGCGGCATCCGCGGGATCGACCGCAGCGAGGATTTTGTCAGCAAGATTGTCGATTTCGCTGACAAACGGGCTGGTCACGGGCTTACCTTCGTCCTGATCGCCGAAGCGTGCTTCAAGCCCGATTGGCCCGATGCGGCGCAGCGCCAGCATGACTTCCGCAGGGTCGGTGGTATCGAAGCCGGCGTCTTCCAGCCCATTGCGGACGCGCTCATAGAAGCGCCGACCGCGCGCCAGCATCGACTGGGCAAGTTCGTCTGCCGCTGCCGGCGACATGATGGTGGCGAGCTCACCAACGCGTTCCACCGTGAAGCGGGCGGCCAGATGCGCGTCGACGACCTCATCAATGGTTGGAATGCGCTGTGCCTCCGTCACCGGGATAGGCGTCAGGGCCTGGCCGGAATGGCGATTGGCGAGTGAATAGGCATCGACCAGGATGTAGCTCGCCAGCGCGCCAAAATTGGCCGTCGGATTGGGGCCGTACAGCGTGGTGTTGCCGTAGATCATGGTGCCCGGCGTGGGGTTCACCTCGGCAAGCGCGATCTGAAATGCCAGCCGCTTCACAGGCTCGGTGAACGTGTGGCCGAAGCAATGGCCGAGCGGCACGCCGATCAAGTCCTCGACGATCCAGCGTTCGATCATGGCAAAACCGACAGTGGCGCCCATATCCTCAAGCCACGCCGCGTACCCGTCATCGAGGTTGGAGTGCACCAGCATGGGCGCCGACTGTCCCGCGATCAGCCCGAGTGCTTCCACCGTGGCCAGCGTGGTGCCGACGTCATCGGTCCAGCCAGGAAGCCGGAATGTGAAATATTGCGCGAGATTGCCGATCGTGGTGGCGCCGGCCAGTAGCGCCGCGCTGACGTTTTCGACCGCTGAAGGCATGCCGAGTACGAAATCGCCGAAATGCGCGGCGACGGGCGCCATGCCGGTCAGACGAATGAAGTCTTCCGGTCCTTCCAGAATGAGTCCAGTCCCGCGTGGACGCCCGGTACGTTCCGCGCGCGGATAACCCATGCTCCAATCCAGGCAGATGCCGTAGCGATCCGGCGCCCCGTTGGTCACGGCGAGGCGATCGTGGATCTCGGCCCATGCACGACAACTATCGTCCAGAGAGCGGTATCCGATTTGGGCGTGAAACGTGAAACGCCCTTCGTCCATCGTCTTTCGCTTGAATTCGATCTCGCCCGCAACGCCCACCTTCGACAGCCACGGTGAGGGGCCGACCCGAATGCGCTTAGCCAGATCGCGACCACGGGTGAGACGGTCAAGGCCGCCCAGTGGCGCCTCCGGCAGGACATCCTGGCGTCGCAGCGGGGAGTCGGCAGAAACGGTGGCGCGCATGGCATCTCGCGAGTTTGGTCAGCGCCCAAAGTGACCATGCGGACGCGTCGCCGTCCATGAGTTATATCGCCCTCGTGAGCCACGCTGATCAGAAAGGGACACCGCGTCCGAACGGTATTGCTGATGCAATGCATGGGAATGGCGAGTGGCGCGGGAACGGAATGAACCCTTTCTGACTTTTACAATGCTGAGCCGGGATCAAAGGTGCTGCGCACCATCCCGGCGCGAACGAGGGGTAGGAGGGGCATTTGTTCCTTGGTTTGACAGCCGAACAGGCGATTGCAATCGCGATCGTCGTCGGCATGCTGGGCTTTTTCATCTGGGATCGCTGGCGGTACGATGTCGTTGCGCTTGGCGCTCTGCTGACAGCAGTCGTGGTTGGCGTCGTACCTGACGACAAAGCGTTCGTGGGTTTCTCCGATCAGGTGATCATCGTCATCGCGGCTGTGCTGGTCGTGAGCAAGTCAATTGCGCGATCCGGCATCCTGGATCGTGTCGCGCGTCGGATGCTGAAAGGCGTGAACTCGCCTTCGCTGCAGGTCGGCGGCCTGTCCGCTGCGGTTGCGCTGATGTCGGCGTTCGTCAAGAACGTTGGCACGCTCGGCATTTTCATGCCGATCGCGATCCAAGTTGCTCGCCGCTCCAAGCTGTCGCCTTCTATCTATCTCATGCCACTGGCGTTTGCTTCGCTGATTGGCGGCACCATCACACAGATCGGCACGTCGCCAAATCTGCTGATTTCGACTGTGCGCACGGATATGGGCGGTGAGCCGTTCGGGCTGTTCGACTACGCCTGGGTCGGCTTCCCGCTGACCATCCTGACGGTCGTTTTCCTTTCTGTCGGCTGGCGGCTGTTGCCGAAAGATCGCCGCGCCGCGGCGTCAGCCGATGATGCTTTCTCTATTGATGATTACACGACCGAGCTGGTGATCGGTGAAGCCTCGCCTCTGGCTGGCAAGAGCGTCGGTGATCTCGAAGCAGCGGGCGAAGGGGAGATCATCGTCGTGGCTGTGGCTCGCGAGGGCGGTCACAACTACATCCCAAGCCCGAACTGGCCGCTGTATGCCGGCGACGTGGTGACGATCCAGGCCGAACCGGCGGCGGTGAAGCAGCTTCTCGATGAAGCCAAGCTCGATCTCGCGCATGCACGTGAACTGCCCAAGCCTGATGAGGATCAGGATGACCAAAACCGTTGAGGCCATTCTCACCTCCGATTCCCAGTTAATCGGCCGCACGCCACGGGACTTTGCGTTGCGCCGCCGCTACGACGTCAATCTTCTGGCCGTCAGCCGCGCCGGCATGAAGCGCGCGGCGCGACTGCAGGAGCACCGTTTCCAGGTCGGTGACGTGGTCGTGCTCCAGGGTTGGCAGAAGAGTTTGCAAACGACGCTGGCCGATCTCGGCCTGCTGCCACTCGCCGATCGCGGATTGTCGTTCGGATCGTCGACGCAAGGCCTCATTCCGCTGGGCATTCTCGCAGTGGCGATGGTCTTCATCTCGCTCAATCTGGCGACGGTGGCTGTCGGGTTCTTCGCGGCCGCGGTTCTCGTGATCCTGTTCAAGCAGATTTCGCTGAAGGATGCCTACGAGTCGATCGAGGGGCCGGTCATTATTCTGCTCGCGTCTCTCATTCCGATCGCGCAGAGCCTGCAGTCGACAGGTGTCTCCGAACTGCTGGGGCAAAATATGGCTGCCGCTGCGTCCCAGCTTCCAGGCTATATGGCGGTGGCGATGATGCTTGCGGCCGCGATGCTGCTGACGCCATTTCTGAATAACGCCGCGGCCGTGCTGATGCTTGGGCCGGTGGCTGCCGTCGTCGCGCAAACACTGGGCTATAACGCCGATCCGTTCCTGATGGCCGTTGCGCTGGGCTGCGCCTGCGATTTCCTGACGCCCATTGGTCACCAGAACAATCTGCTGGTCCTGGGGCCGGGCGGGTATCGCTTTGGCGATTACTGGCGGCTTGGGCTGCCATTGTCGCTGATGGTGCTGTTCGTCGGCACACCGCTGATCATGCTGGCGTGGCCGCTGTGAACTGAGCGCGGGTTATGGCGCGGGCCAAAAAGAAACAGCGCCACCCCGAGATTTCGGGATGACGCTGCGCTTGTTCCGGACTGACCCGGCTGGCGTCAGAACGCTTTCTTCGCGTCCGGACGATACTTGTTCGCAGGTACGAAACCGGACCGCGCCGCTTCACGCTGCTCGCGCACCCAGACTTCGCGATTGGGATGCAGGCCGCCACCGCGCGTCGCCGGCACAGCGGTGTGGCGGGCGCGATGCAGCAGGCGCGTATCGGCCTTGCCGCAGTTGGGATGAACGCCGTCGTTATCGGCGACGACCTTGTCCCAGGCCGCTTTGCGCTTTGCCAGCGTGGCGGCATCCTTCAGCGGCGTGCAGTTGATCTCGTTGGTGGTGAGATCGACCAGGATCTCGTCGCCGTCCTCGATGAACGCGATCGGACCGCCGACAGCCGCTTCCGGACCGACGTGGCCGATGACGAGGCCGACCGATCCACCCGAGAACCGCGCGTCGGTCATCAGCGCCACGACGATTCCGCGCTCGCGGCACAGCGTGGTGATGCGCGAGGTCGGATCGAGCATTTCCGGCATGCCCGGCGCGCCGCTAGGCCCCTCGTAGCGCACGATGATCATATCGCGGTCCTGGAAGCTGTTCGGCGCGGTATCCAGCGCGTTCAGCAATCCCTGCTCGCCCTCGAATACGCGGGCGCGGCCGCGATAGGTGTTGTCTTCCAGTCCAGCCTCGACGCCCGCCAGCTTGAGAATGGCCGAGAAGTCCGGCGACAGGTTGCCGCCGAGCACGCGCAGGCCGCCGGTCGGCTTGTAGGGCTTTTCGACCGGATAGATCACCTTGCCGTCGACACGCTTGGTGCCGAGGCGTTCGACCTGCTGCGCCAGCGTTTCACCGGTGCAGGTCAGCACGTCGCCGTTCAGCAATCCGGCTTCCAGCAGTTCGCGCACGATCACCTGCACGCCGCCGACAGCATCGATATCGACCATTGAGTACTTGCCGTAGGGGCGAGCGTCGGTGAGCACCGGCACCACGTATTGCGACAGGTGGTTGAACTCCTCCGGCGTCATGACTTCCTTCCAGAAGTCGGCATAACCGGCCGCGCGCGCGATCTCAGGTGCGTGCAGCGTGACGTTGGTCGAGCCGCCGATGGCCATCGAGACGATCATGGCGTTGCGGATGGAGTCGCGCACGACGATATCGCGCGGCTTCAGATCCTTTTCGATCAGGTTGGTCAGGATATCGACGAGCTGAGCCGGAAACTCCTTGAGCCGGCGCGGGTCGTCGGAGGGCGGCGCCACCATGTCCAGCGGCTGCATGCCGACCACGCCGATGAACGTCTGCATCGTATTGTAAGTGAAGATGCCACCGCAGCTACCGATCCCGGGGCAGGAATGGCAGGCGATATGATTGCGATGCTCTTCGTCGGCGTGACCCGCCACCTGATAGGCGCTGACGATGTCCAGGTTTTCGCCGGTCTTCGGGTCCTTGCCGGGATGGATCGAGCCGTCGGACATGATAACCGATGGCTGATTGTGCTCCAGCAACGCCGCCAGCGTGCCGACCGGCGGCTTGTCACAGGCAACCACCGCGATGGTGCCAGCAAGTCCGGTCGCGCTCAGATGCTCGCACAGCGCGTCGTTGGTGACTTCACGGCCGATCAGCGAATAGCGCATCTCGCGGGTGCCGTTGCGGATGCCGTCCGACGTCGCGATCGTGTATTCGGGCTGCACGAGGCGCAGCTTGAACTGGCCCGGGCCTTTGCCGATGCGGCTCTTGAGCTCGGCATGGATCGCCTCGACCTTGTCGAGAACGCCGAGATAGCACTGGCTGTCACCCTTGGTGCCGACGACGCCGACCGACGGTTCGTGGATCAGGTCAGGATCGGTTCCTAACTCGCGCGCGATTCCCAGCGTCTGGGACGAGCGGCCCGGGTGGCGGTCGATGAGCACGATCTTGGAATTCTTCACTTGGGGCTCCTTCCAGGGGCGCGGCGCGTTCAGTCAGCGAAAAGCGGTTGCTCGGCCGACATTGTTATCGAAAGGGCTTTATTGCTCCGAACGGCCGCGCGAGGCAAGGGCGGGGCATTCGTCCCATTGCTGTCGATCAATGGCGCGGTGCTTGGTCTCACCCAGATGCCAAAGGATCATCCGCCGCCCCTGTTGTGTATCGGCTTGATAGGCAACTCGAAATCTGGTGGCCGAGCCCGACAGAAGGCTTCGGGTTCGGGCGGTGCGGGAGGTGGCATTGGTAAACGTAAAGCGGCTGTTGCGTCGGCGTCGCCCGCCCGCCCGCAGCGCTGGATCGTATCGCGTCGGCTCTGTAACCTGCGTCGCGCCGGGATCACCACGCGTGGGAATAAGGTCGCACCGTCGCTCGTTACCCGAGCCCATGGACCGCAGGGAGACAGCCTAATCATGCGCGCGATCATCGTTAGCCGGCTGGCGCTTATCTTGACTTTTGTGCTGGCGCTGGGTGCAGATTTGAAGATCTCCCCATTCTCCGCCCTTGGCATCGGTAGTGTGACGGCATCGGTAGCTTTCGTCCCGGCGGCCCTCGCGGACGATGACGATGACGACGACGATGATGATGACGACGATGACAATCGTCGTCCGCGCCGGACGCCCGAGTTCGTCATCTCGGCGCCCACTGCGGCGGCCCTCGATCAGATTGCTGCGCTTGGATACGTGATCATTGCGCGTCAAAGCCTGGCTGCGACCGGTGCTGAGGTCGCGCGCGTCCGGCCGCCACGCGGCATGTCCGTGGCGCGTGCACGGGCGCAGATCAATGCCCGCGTGCCGGGCGCGCTGGTCGACGTCAATCATATCTACCGGCCGAACGAGTTCTCCTGCGGCGCCAGCGGTTGCGCGGCGTTCACGATGGTCGGCTGGCCGTCGCCGCCGACGTGTCGGGTCGAGACGACCATCGGCATGGTCGACACCAGCGTGAATCGCGATCATCCGGCGCTGCGCGATCGCGCTGTTGAGACCATTCCGGTGCTGTCGCAGGGCCGGCGGCCGGCCTCTGCCGTGCACGGTACGGCGATCGCGGCGCTGCTGGTCGGGCGGCCGGACAGCACGACGCCGGGCCTGATGCCGGAGGCGCGGCTGATCGCGGCGGAAGCCTTTCATCGCGGCCCACGCGGTGCCACTGCCGGAGATGTATTCGACATTGCCCGCGCCATCGATCTGCTTGCTGAGCGCGATGTCGGTGTCATCAACCTGAGCTTCTCAGGTCCGGCCAATGTGCTGCTCGAACAGGTCGTCACGGCTGTCGCCAAGCGTGGCGTGGCGCTGGTCGGTGCTGCAGGCAATGCCGGGCCGCGGTCGCAGCCGCTTTATCCCGCTGCCTACGCGCCGGTCATCGCGGTGACCGCCATCGACAGCGCGTCGCGCATTTATCGCCAGGCCAATCGCGGTCCGTACATTTCATTCGCGGCGCCGGGCGTGCGGCTGCGGACGGCAGCGAATGTCAGCGGCGGGCAATTGCGCTCCGGAACGTCGTACGCTGCCCCGTTCGTCACGGCGGCGCTGGCGGTGAAGCGGGCGCAGGCGCCGAATGCCTCGGTGGATGCTCTGGTCGGACGTCTGGCCGACCGCGCGATCGATCTCGGTGCGCCGGGGCGCGATCCGGTATTCGGCTGGGGGATCGTGAAAATGCCCGCCGACTGCGGTGCGACGGCGGGCTGAGAACAGCTCAGTTGGCTTTACCCCTCCCGAGTGACGGGAGGGGCCAGGCATGTCTCAATCGTCGTCGTCATCATCGCCACGCCGCGGCGCATGCACCCGCCGTGGTGCTCGCTTCTGACCGGCATGGCTGTCGGGCGCACGTTGGTAGCGCCGCACGCGGCGATTATCATCATCATCATCGTCATCGACGTAGTAGGTGTTGGGGCCGCCGCGGCGACGGACCTTGCGGCCATCGTCATCGTCGTCGTCGATCTTGTGGACCATGCCAGGTGCGCCCTCGGGCAGCAACATAAGCTGGCCGGTGGTTTGGAGGCCCGACATCAGCGGCGTCGCGGACGCCTGTGAACCGCCGATCATCAGGCCCGCGAGACCGGCCGCGGAAAGCAATGCAAGTTTACAGCGCATAGGATCAATCTCCCTGAATGCATCATCGATCCGGTGCGCACCGGATCATGGCAGGGAGAACGGCAGCAGCAGGCCGCTATTCCGTAGCGCTGGTTGAATAAAGTGCCTATTTGCCAGGGAATAGAATGGGCTTGAAATCGTTGATGGCCAGGAAACCGCGTTATCTGAAGGTGTGACCGATGCTGGACCGGCGCGAGCCCCGGGCATCTCCGATGAGCGACACGCAGATCATCTACGATGGCGCGTGCCCGTTCTGCACGCGGTACGCGCGGCTGTCGCGATTGCGCGAGGCCGTGGGGCCGGTCACGCTGATCGATGCGCGTCAGGGCGGGCCTGTGGTCGAGGCCGTGCAGGCTGCCGGCTACGATCTCGATGAAGGCATGGTGCTCAAGTATGCGGGCAGGCTCTATCACGGCGCCGATTGCCTCAACATGATCGCGCTGCTGTCGAGCCGTTCAGGCGTGGCCAATCGCGCGATGAGTGCGCTGTTCCGTTATCCGACACTGGCACGCGTGTCGTATCCGGTGCTGCGGGTGATGCGCAACCTGGCGCTGCGCCTGCTTGGGCACCGCCAGATCAGCGAGTCCTGATCGCCATTATTGCGTCGCCACCCCGCTGGGTGCGGATTCGGTGATCGGCTGCGACGCGGCCACGCGCTCCAGCGTGTCATCGATGTCGTCGAACCAGCGTTGATCGCGCGGCGGCAGCGGGCCATCGAGCGGCATGATCCAGTCGGATGATCGCCAGGTGAAGCCGATCTTGGTCAGGTCGCGTGCCGGATCGATCAGCGGCTGCGAGGGACGGCCGTTCAGCGAAGCCGCAGTCAGCGCCCGCACTTCCGTATTTTCGATGCCATGCCGACTGGCCCACACGTCCTGCAGATGGTGCGCGAACAGGCGGATCATTTCGGGCCGGGTGGACATCTTGCGCATCTGCCGCTCGTCGAGAAACTCTTCCGGCTCGACCTGCCATGTCCTGTCCGTAGCCGGATCGCGGACGACGAAGCGCGTCACGCCATCCTTGCTGCGCAACATCATCTGCCAGGAAAACAGGTGCCCTTGTTCGTGCCAGCTCACGAAATCCGGATATGCAAGGAACCGCAGCGGGATCAGAGCCTGCGATGCGATCCAGACGGTCACGAAGCTCGTTACGGCGAAGCGCACCGGCCATGCGGGAAGCGGGGCGGCGATCTGCTGGCGTGGCGCATTGATCGGGTTCACCCGCTGAAACAGCCCCATCGCCCGCCGCCAGATCTGCCGCGGCCAATCGGGCGGAAAGAACAGCAGCGTCGCGGCCATCGTGAACCAGGGAAAGATGCCGATATTCCACAGCAGCGCGTTGAGCAGGTGGAATACGCAGTAGGCCACGAACACATAGATCCGCGTTGCCGGCATCAGCAGCAGCGGAGCGCCGACGATGTGCAGCGCCACCGAGCCGTAGGTCGCAAGCCAGACGATCGCATCGTTGAGCAATAGCGGGCCGAGCAGCGGAAGGTGCGCATTGCCGGCCAGCCATTCGCGCAGCGGTTCGCCCTGCAGCCAGTCGCGGTCGATCTTCATCAGCCCCGCGTACAGGTACATGATCTCGACTTGCGCGCACAGGATCAGCAGCGTCCAGGCCGGGATGTGCGGCGATCGTTTTGTTCTGCTGATCAGGGCGTCGACGGACCAGATGCGCGCGGCCGGCACGAACATCATCAGGAAGGCGATCAGCGCCACCAGATAGAAATGGTTCAGATAGCGCGCCTGATCGAGCAGGAACACATAGCTGAAACCGAGGAACAGCAGCACGATTGCCGCGCGGTAGAACAAGCCGATGGTGACGAGAATAGCGAGGATGCCGAGGCCGGCGAAATGCCAATGCATGCCGGAGCCGGGCCACGGCTTGATCCACGCGAAACCGGGATAGCTGAAGAAGAACATGGGTTCGATGTAATACCGATCGATCCAGCCGTAAGCGAAATAGCGGCCGACCTCCCACACCATGATGAGGCCGAACAGGATGCGGAACACCGCAATCGACGCCGGGTCGATCGGCGCGAACAGCCGCGATTGGATCGCCCAGCCTGTCGTGCCCTGCGCAACTGGTCCGGTGGGTGCAGTGACTGCCAGCATGCGGCCTCCGTCAGCGAACGATGTATAACCTCGGTCGTCTCCTCAACGCACCTGCCGTGGCTTTATTCCCGGCAACGAACGCGACGCCGCAACAAATCGCGCACCGGCCGTAACTTGAACCGCCGCATCGCCGTGATAGAAAAATCGCCGGTCGGCTGGAATAGACGCGCGCCTGCGCCGTTCTCCTGTCATTGCTGGTGTATCAAGGGGCCGAGATGGCAGGCGCGGATCTCCGCTTCGACATGATATCGCTGCTGCCGCGATTGCGGCTGTTTGCCTATTCGCTGACCCGGTCGGCAGCCGACGCCGACGATCTTGTCCAGAGCACTTGCGAGCGCGCCCTGAAGGCCAGCGATACGTTCGCGCCCGGCACGCGGCTCGATAGCTGGATGTTCAAGATCATGCGCAATCATTGGATCGATCACACACGTCGCCGTCGTTCCGAGGGAAACGTGGTGCATCTGTCCGGCGAGGAAGTCGTGCCGGGCGAGGACGGCCGCGACGTCATCGAAGCGCGCGATGAAATGGCGGCGGTCGATCGGATTATCCTCACACTGCCCGAGGAACAGCGCTCGGTGCTGGTTCTGGTGTGCATCGAGGAGCTGAGCTATCGCGACGCCGCCGCGGTGCTGGATGTGCCGATCGGCACCGTCATGAGCCGGCTGTCGCGTGCCCGCCAGCACCTGGCGAAGGCGCTGGCGGAGCCGGGCGCCCAGGCGGCGCAGCCGAAAGCAACAGGTGGCCGGTCATGACACACGCACCCGTGAGCGACGATATGCTGATGGCTTATGCCGATGGCGAACTGGATGCCGCGCAAGCCGAGGAGATCCGGCGCGCTATCGCGAACAATACTGCGCTGGCGGCGAAGCTGGCCGAGTTCGAGGCGACGCGCCGTCTCGCCCGCGATGCGTTCGCCGGCATCAAGGAGCAGCCGATACCGCCGGAACTGGTGCAGACTGTGCTGACGCATGAGCCGCCGAAGCCGGAACAGCGGCGCTCGCCGTTCATGACGCAATTCATGCCGCTTGCCGCCTCCCTGGCCATGGTCGCCGGCGCGATCGGGTACGTGGTCGGCACGCGCAGTGCCGGTACGTCGCTGCTCGGTGCGGATAACGCCGTGGCGGCCGCGCTCGAATCCAGCGACAGCGGCGCCGTGTTCGATGTCGATGGCGGACGCCGGAT